>CAMDKO010000041.1 GCA_945901155.1 Pedobacter schmidteae | reverse complement strand
GCAGAAAGGAATAGCCATTTTACCAGATAGAATAAAACAGGAATTTGTTTGACTTTACTTATAATCGAGAAAGTGTCAGATTTATTCATTGAGGTGCTTTAATTTTCTGCATTTCTCGCTGCAGTATTTTACATCGTGCCAAACCTTTGCCCATTTTTTTCGCCAGCTAAAGGGTCTTTCACACACAATACAAATTTTAACGGGAAAGTTTTCTTTTTTTACTGTTTTCATCTCAGCGCTTGCTGATTTTATTCATACTGATGCTGCGTTGTAAGGTAGATTTAAACCGGTTGATCTCATCGGTTCGTTTGTGTAGATGCTTTTGACTCACCCCACTATTGACACGTTTTCGCCATAAGTTAAAACTGCTTCTTTTTAGTTCTTTTCTCATCAGCGAAATCACGTCTGACTCGGTAAAGCCAAATTGAATTTTTATGGCTTCAAATGGGGTTCTGTCTTCCCATGCCATCTCAATGATGCGGTCTGTTTCTGCTTCGGTCATGCCCTTATGATTTTTTTAATTCTTAAGATTTCCGAAGTTAAAACTTCAGGATGATAGCTCTTGTATTTTTCTGCAGTGAACGTAAATAAAACATGATCTCCGGTTTGTTTAAAGTCGATTTTTTCAAGTAAAATACGTGCTGATGTGTTTTTTAAGACATCCATACCATTCCAGCTTTCTAATAAATCATTTTTCTTGAGATACTGATACTTATCAAACTGCAATCCAGATCGCTGACCTAAATTCCTAACTAGCTTATAGTGCTTAGGATGAAGGAACTGCAAGATCGCCCTGTCGGTTTGAAACATGTTTTGCAATGTTTTAGTGTCATTGTATATGGCTATTGCATAGATTTTTGGCTCCATGCTTATAGCGCTCACATAGGTACAGATATTCATATTTACCTTACCTTCAAAATAGGTAGCAAGGCTATAAACCGGACAATCAATAATATTCCATGGTCTTTTCATGTCTTGTTTCTATACTTGCTAAAGCAAGGTCTAATATTTGGAGTGGAAATATTCATTAGCCCTTATCTCTTTTTTGCTTTTGCTATTTGCTTCGGCAGCCCTCAATTCTACTCGCCTAATTTTACCACTTATTGTTTTGGGTAAACTCTCAACAAACTCTATAATTCTTGGTATTTTATAAGTAGCAAGATTTTTATTGCAATAGTTAAACAAATCTTCGGCCAGCGCTTTACTAGGCACCTCTCCTGTACGTAAAAGTACAAAGGCTTTTACAGCAAACCCTCTTATTTCATGCGGACTACTAACTACGGCTGCCTCTACCACTGCTTCATGTTCAATTAATATGCTTTCTACTTCAAAAGGTCCAATTCTATAATCCGAAGCTTTGATAACATCATCATCTCTGCCCACAAACCAGATGTATCCTTCTTCATCTTTGTAAGCCTTGTCGCCAGTGTAATACAAGTTATGTCTAAAGACTTTATCATTTCTTTCAGGCTCTCCTAAATATCCAGTAAATATCCCATTGGCTTTGTTTTCATTCATTTTTACACAGATATTACCTTCTTCGAATGGAGGAATTTCGACACCTTCATCATCTGCAATTACGATGTCATAAAGAAATGTTGGCTTACCCATTGAACCATATTTTATAATGCTATCGGGCATATTTCCTGCAAGAAGGCTACTTTCAGTTTGTCCATAGCCATCCCGAACAGTAAGGCCCGTTCCTTTTTTCCATTTTTCAATGATTTCTGGGTTAAGTGGCTCTCCTGCGGCCACACACTGTCTTATTTTGAATGTATAGGCTGTTAGATCTTCCTGAATCATCAAACGTAAAACAGTAGGAGGGGCACAAAAAGTAGTTACTCCATATTGTTCCATCGTGGCCAATTGCTCTTTAGCAATAAACTTGTCTACCTGGTAAGCTAATAGTGTGGCACCCATATTCCAGGGGCCAAAAAAACTGCTGTAGGCAAACTTTGCCCATCCTGGAGCCGAAATATTATAATGAATATCTCCATAGCGCAGACCTATCCATGCTGATGTAGTCAAATGCCCAAAGGGAAGCGTGAAATGCGTGTGGGTTACAATTTTAGGAAGCCCTGTTGTTCCAGATGTGAAAAAATAAAATAGGGCATCATCAGAGCGAGTAAGGGCTGCATCGGCCTCTTTTTCTTTTTCAAGTATCTCATCCACGGTATGCCAACCTTCCCTTGTTCCATCCACAATAATTTTAAGTTTGATGGATCTGTTTAATAATTCTTGAGCAGCATCAATCTTTTCCGCATTGGCTAAATCAGCAATTGCAACTTCTGGGAATACTGTTTTGAAACGATAGGCAATGTCTTTCTCGGTCAAATTAGTTGAAGATGGAATAAGTATAAATCCACCCTTGATGGCTCCTAATAAACTAATCCAATTTGCAGGGTCTAAAGCAATTTGCGAAAAGATGCTATTTCCTTTATTTACACCATGGCTTCTCAGGAAATTTAGAAATTGGTTAGCCTTTTCATAAATATTTTGGAATGTATAGATCTTTTCCTTCTCGTTGTATCGCCAAATAAGAGCTTGACTTTCGGGGTAGCATTTTACATTCATTTCGTAGAATACTTCCTGCACCCAATTAAAGTATTCGGGTTTTGTAAGTTTTAGTTTGTACAGGTCATGAGTATCTTCATTAGCTACCGACTTCCTTACCTGCGTGAATAAATCATGTATGTTCATCTTATAGTATTTTTTTTAAGCTTTCCGCTAACGTTAGTATATATGAAGTGGCGCTGGGCAAAAATAGAAAATAATCCTCCATAACAGCGCCATTTCATATATACATTGTTGGTGGCTGTGTGGCCTTCTCCTAACTTTATTCTTAGTCTACATTTCTGTCACCGATTAATTAACACCAATCTTTTTAGTCAGTCGTGCGGTGGCATATTTATCATTTCCGGCTTCTCCTGCACTTGAGGTTTTCCGTCAGCAAACATTTAATTTAAACTTTATCAATCGACAAGATGGTTTGCAGTAATACATTACCTCCATTGGCCATATCCGCTGCCGTTGAAAATTCTTTGGATGAATGACTAATGCCGCCCACACTTGGAATAAAAATCATAGCCACAGGTGCAATTACTGCCATATGCTGAGAATCGTGGCCGGCACCACTTTGCATAAATTTTGTGGTAAAGCCTAATGTTTTTGCAGTGGCGTTGATGACTTGCTGGAGTGATTTATCCGTTAATGCAGGCTTGGATGGATTGGCCTGTCGTTCAAAACTGATTGTTGTTTTGGATGCTACAGCAATCGTGGCGGCACGCTTTTCAATTTCACTATACAGCATTTCAATTTTATCGCTTGATAAATCCCGTATCTCTAAACCGAGTAATACTTTACCGGGAATTACATTGTAGGCTCCTGGCTGCACAGCAATTTTTCCAATAGTTCCTACCTGGCTTCCTTTTATACTGTTTATTACTTCATTTACAGCAATGATGAATTGTGATGCAGCCAACAATGCATCCTGTCGCATGTTCATAGGCGTAGAGCCTGCATGGTTGGCAAACCCTTCTACCGTAACTTCCCAATGCACAATACCCACTATACCTTCCACTACACCAATCTGTATATTTTCTTTTTCCAAAATGCCACCCTGCTCTATATGTAATTCCAGAAAAGCTTTGATGTCTCCTCTTTTTTTGATGCTATTAATAATATTGTCGGGATTACCACCAATGGCCTTGATACCATCTGCCATTGTTAAACCACTTTGACTTTTTTGTTGCAATCCTTCTTTGGTTAATCCACTTGTTATAGCCTTACTGCCAATGGTGCCGCCTTCTTCATTGCCAAAGATGATTACTTCTAATGGATGGTCAGTAGTAACGTTGTTCTCATTCAGTATTTCTATTACTTCCAATGCACAGATAGAACCCAATGTGCCATCATAGTTACCACCATCGGGCACCATATCAATATGTGAACCAAAAGCAATGGGTTTGAGTGAAGCGTTTTTTCCTTTGCGTTTTCCAATGATATTGCCTGCTGCATCAATAGTTGGGTCAAGCCCGACTTTTTTCATCAAGTCCATAAACCATGCACGACCTTCAATATCTACTTTCGTATAGGCAACGCGATAGCCTCGACCTTTATCATCCCTGCCAAATTGAGCAAGCTCCATAATACGATTTTCAATACGCTGTGAGTTTACTTTTAAAGTTTTATCGCCTGCAATACTTTTTCCGCTCAATTGAGTAGCGCCAAGAAAACCCAAGCTCAAAGCCGTTAAAGATGATTGCTTTATAAAGGTTCTTCGTTTCATGAGGGTTTAGATTAAAGTAGTAATTTAGTTAGTGAAGTCATATAGTCTCAAAATATTATTGTCAGTGGTACTCAATTTTCATTGTTGAAATAGCAGGAGTCAGTCATTTCTTTTATCATTTGTCCCCCATTACCTTTTTTTTTGAAATTTTAAGTTGTCCCGAAGCCGTTCACTTGTCCACTGGGAAATTTATTTCAGTAGAGTGTCATTCGTTAGTTGAATTTTTTGTCCTGGCCACATTGCCACCAACGGTTTGCAAGTTTGTACTGAAATGGCGTTAAAGCAGTACCAATTTCAGCTTGCATAAACTTAATTAATTTGTAGTAAAGGAACAAAAAGCACTTCGGCTATTTTTGTACAAACTTGTTGTTAGCACCAGTACTTTTATTCATTATGTTTTAGAATATAATTAATAACACTTTCTTGAATTTGGTTAATGGGTTGGTTGAAAACACTCCCTTAGTTTTGAACTAATTCAGTCCACTTTATGCTGACGATTTACATTTTAATGCTTGTTTTAGAATTAATTGTAAGCTTCGTGCATCATAAGGCATACCAATTGTTTGACCCTCAAATAAATAGATTTGTGGTTTGTACATTTTGTAATATTCTCGCAACATTTCTAATATTTTGGGGCTCAAGGGTACAATCCTGTCTTTTTTACCTTTCGCGTTTTTTAATAGCACAATATTTCTTTTTGAATCTATGTGAACAGGCTTTAAAGCTAATAATTCGCCACAGCGTAACCCGCAGCTGTAGATAAGTGAAAGCATTGTTTTGTGTTTAAGATTTCTATGTGTTTCTAAAATAGCTTTTACTTCTTCCTTGCTTAAAACGTTTGGCAATACTTTTTCGCGTTTGGGTCTGTGTATTTTATCTATTTCAATGGTGGTATCTTTTATAATTTTAAAAAATAATTTAATAGCATTCACTAATTGGTTTTGGTATGACGAAGAAAGATTATTTTTTAAAATATATTCGTTGTTATATCCTATAACATCATCATTAGTGATGTCTTTAATTGCTTTTGTATTGTAAAAAATCAAAAATGATTTTAAAGCTTCACTATAAGTTTTAAGAGTGCTTTCGCTATAACGTTTTGATCGTAGCCAATGCTTGAATTTTTCTATTTGAGCAATTCCTTCTTCAGATGGTAAGTAATTGGAGCAAGGGGCTATTTTAAACCGCTTTCTATTTTCTTCATTATCTGGGAGGTGCCAAACTTTGTTTGACTGACTCCATTGTGCACCTTCAATTTTTCTTATTCGACCAATTAATTCTTGGCTATTTTCAAAACATACCGCAATTCTGCTAACACGATCATGCTTAATCAGCTTGGCTTGCCATTTTTTAGTATTCATATCTTTTCTATTTTTTTCACTATCAGTATTTCATCTTTGTTTAAGAATAGAAAACCATAATCATAACAGAAAAAATAGGTGTTCCCATTTTGAGTTTGGTGCAGATGAGTATGGTAATCGGGGTTAAAGCCATTGAGTAAGAGATTATTTTTGGTGGTGCGTACTTTTTTGCCAATGCAAATCCGGGAAAGTACGGCATAATTCTTTCTCAGAATACTGTTAATCGGGCGTATACAACTTTGTTGTCCTGCTTTTTTAAGGTTATTGAAATTGCTGCGGCATTGGTCATCGCAGAATTTTTTATCGGTTCGACCTCTTAGCGTATTGCTACAGTCTAAACATACTCTTTCCATATTCCTTTGATCTATTAGTATGAATGTACTATTCGTCAGTTAAATCGGTTATAAACGTATGTATCCGTTTAGTTTGCGGTTAATTTTGATCAATCTTCTCACCTTCGAATTGTCAATACCAGGTGGTTTGATTTTTTTAATTAATTATAAACGTAAGAAGATGAGTAATCTTAGAAACAGTGTGCGCTTAATGGGATTTTTAGGAAATGATCCGGAAGTAAAAACCATTAGTGAAAAAAAGAAGGTGGCTAATGTATCAATTGCCACAAATGATTCGTATCGAAATGATAAAGGTGAGAAAGTAGAAGAAACTCAGTGGCATAACCTAGTGTTGTGGGATCGTTTGGCTAGCCTGGCAGAATCTTATCTGCATAAGGGTTCCGAAATAACGGTAGAAGGTAAATTAACGAGCCGTTCTTATACCGATAAAGAAGGGGTGAAGCGTTATGTCACTGAAATTGTGGTGTCTGACTTACAGATGCAAAGTAAGAAATCTCAAAGCTAAGTATTGTCAGTTTAAGAAAGCGGCCAATACTGTTTTAATAACTATGTTCTTGTTTTTTCTAATACAAGGCATGGGTGGATTTCTTAATCTTGCGGAATCGCATTTGCAACATGCTAGTGTTTAGATGTCGGTTCTGCAAGATATTTTGATTGCTCGTCTTTTCTTTTTTTTTTATTTGGTTTGCAGTCGCCTAAATAGCCTAGATCAATTGTAGTCAATGATGTTAACATTATTTTTTGAGATAAGCAATTAAACATTGTTTTAATAAACCATCAATTTTAATAAACCATCAATTTTATTAATTGAAATTCTTAAAGTTCTCTCTAGTGTATAATCCCGGGCGAGCATGATCTCCTTCTTGAAAAGCGAAATCTACTTCGTCAATACCCTTAAATTCGGTAAGCGAAAAAGTAACTTCTGCCAAATAGGCCATAGCGCCTTCCGTTCCCGATTCTCTGGTTAGGTAGCGAGCATCTTCAATTTTTACAAAAGCTCGTTTCCCTTCTTGCTTCAGCCATTCAAGTTTTATTTGTGGGTATTTAAAATTGATTGCATCTACCATATCAACGGGCTCTAGATTAAACATGTTAGCCTCTGGATTTTTTTTGATTTCCATCAGCTGAGTGCTATCGTTTAGTTCTACACTATATGGAACAATCAGCGTTTTACCTAAATCGTTTAGCGCAGCAGACTTTGTGCTGTTATTTTGATCAGCAACTTTTGTTGAATCGGTAACACAAGACCCGATCATGATAATTGGAATTAGTAGCACTAAATAATGTTCTTTTTTCATGTGTTTATTTTAGGGTGTAGTATGAGCAACCGGAATGATTTTACCGTTAAAAAATTTATGTCCATTTAACGCAAAATCAGTAATATATTTACCCATTTCAAAGGCTAAAACTGGCGATTGGTACTCAGGGAATGCTTTTTCAAGCATTTCGGTTTGGGCTGAACCCAATGCCAGACAGTTTACGGCAATCTGTTTATCAGCAAATTCTATGGCTAGGCATTCGGTCAAGGTATGAAGCGCTGCCTTACTTGCAGAATAGGCTGCAAGTCCTGGAAATTTCACACTTCCCTGAAAGCCGCCCATACTTCCTATATTTAAAATATGACTCTTTGGGGGCATCAATGGAGCCAAATGCTGGATCATATTGATGTGTCCTAAAAGGTTATTCTGAAGCATTTCTGCAAAATCAAGCTGCGTTGTTTGCATGAAACTTTTGTTAATCAGTGATCCTGCATTATTGATCAGTACATCCACAGTGCCTAATCGTTCTTTTACGTAAGGAATGAGTTTATTCTCATAGTCATCATGAGCAATATCAAATTTGAGTACATATAAATTGCATCCCGGATTTAAGGCAAATGCAATTTCCTGTAATTTATGTAGTTTTTCTTCTGATCTGGCTAGGGCTATGATTTGATGATGCTGATTTCCTATCAGCTCGATAACTGCCTCGAATCCAACGCCACTGCTTGCACCGCTTAGTATAATATTCATGATTAATTCCTTATTTATTGTTCCTGCACATTGCCAATTAGATAAAATGCTCAATTACTTTTTTCAACCCGTAGATTATTCAAATCGCTACATTCATTCATTATTAATTGGATTTGCAAGAATTGCTACTATAAAGTTACCAAATTTTTTGGCTGCTGGTTTTTATGAAGCTCTATATTTTGTCAAAAGCAAAGCGGTAATTTTGTATTTTTGAAACAGATATGAATAAGAAAAAGCGAATTCTGATAACAGGTGCAGCTGGGTTTATTGGAAGTAACCTGATTAACAGTTTGTTACAAAGTGACAATGTTCAGGTAATTGGCCTGGATAATTTCGATGATTTTTATAGCCGGGAGCAGAAAGAAAAGAATATGTCAGCTTTCATTTCCAATTCAAACTTCAGCTTTATTGAAGGAGATATCAGGAACATGAATGATCTTTTAGCCTTGTCAGAAATTGATGTGATTGTTCATCTTGCCGCAAAAGCAGGGGTAAGAACAAGTATTAAAAATCCTATTCTTTTTCAGGATGTGAATGTATCCGGTACCCAAAACCTGTTAGAATTGGCCCGCCAAAGAAATATCAAACAGTTTGTATTTGCATCATCTAGCAGTGTTTATGGGATTAATCAGAATGTTCCCTGGCATGAAGAAGAAAAATTGATGCCGATTAGCCCTTATGCATCAACTAAATTATCTTGCGAGATGCTAGGCCATGTTTACCATCATTTATATGGGATCCGTTTTTTAGCACTTCGTTTTTTTACAGTTTACGGACCAGCACAGCGTCCCGACTTGGCTATTCATAAATTTTTCAGTTCTATTTCTAAAGGGCAGGAAATCCCTGTTTTTGGTGATGGCTCAACCAGCAGAGACTATACTTTTGTGGATGACACCGTTCATGGTATTATTTCAGCAATAGGTTATGACAAATCTGATTTTGAGATCATTAACCTTGGGAACCACCAAGCGATTACCTTAAGCGAACTTATTCTGGCAATAGAAAATATCTGCGGAAAGAAGGCCATTATTGACCGTCAGCCCGAGCAAGCTGGCGATGTGCCTCAAACCTATGCAGATATTAGTAAAGCTCAGAAATTATTAAACTACCACCCTGAAACTAAACTTGAAACCGGCTTGCTCAAATTTTATGAGTGGTACAAGAATCAAAACCCTGTCTCTGAATAATTAGTTCATTTTAATTCTTTAAACAGAATTATTTTCTTGCAATTTTAGGGTAAGGTGTATTATATCCTTTTACAGAATACCATAGAATAAGGTTTAAGGTATCTTCATTTGCCTGATCAAGCTCACTTAGTTCCATCTCCATTGATTTTTTTGCCCAAAATTTCTTTTTTCCTGATAAAGTTGACAGTTTAGGATTCATTTCATCTAGTGGAATCTGGTTAGCTAATGCGGTATACGGACTGAAATCAGGTTTGCTTGTGAAGCAATCGGTCATAGGATTAGCGAACAGGTCGAATTGGCTCATGGGTGAAAGGCCCAAGATCAGTTCAATGGTTCGCAGAATACTGTTTTGGTTATAATGCGTGCTTATTACTTCTCCTCTTTTAGTGTATGGACTGATGCAAAGCGCTACCGTTCGGCGGCCATCTACATGGTCTAAACCTGCCTGAGGATCGTCCTCAATAACGAAAATAGCAGTTTCTTTCCAGAATTCACTTTTACTTACCGCTTCCACAATTTGCCCTAATGCTAGATCATTATCAGCCACCTGAGCTCGGGGAGTTGGGTAATTTTCTTTTGTTCCTGTAGTATGGTCATTGGGCAAAAGCATGATCATGAAATTGGGTAGGGAATGCGTTTTTTCATACTCGCGGAATTCCTTCAGAAATTCTCCGGCACGGTATACATCCGGAATGGAACTTGGAAAACCAACGAAAGTAGGGCAGAGATAGGGTTCAAGAGTATGCAATTTACTGGTTGCTTTAATTTTAACATTTCTTGTTCCATTTTTATAGTCAGTATATAGTTGAGTCCAGCTGGCATTGGCTGGTTCAACCTTCGCCGTTACAAATTCCCCATAATTTCGAAAGGTAAGTCCGGCATCTAAAACTTTATCCCATATAAAACCTGAAGAAGCAAATGCTAAGGCATCATCACCTTCATAAGGATAACTTCGAACAAAGCCACCGAAGCTTTTTTCAATATAATCTGTAACGTATCCCTCATTGGCCCATTGATGCCCATCGGCGCTCAAAACCCCATTGCAATAGGTATTATCTAGAAGTACAAAATTCTCTGCAAGTGCATGATGGTTAGGAGTTACCTTTCGGCCAAATTGAGTTAATGAACTATCACCTTTACCCTGACTAAGATCTCCGAATACTTGATCATAGGTTCGGTTTTCTTTAATGATGTACAGTACATGTTTGAATACTGATTTTTCGCCTGGTCTGGTTGGAACAGGAACAATTCTTTCGTTTACACGCTCCAGTCTCAAGGCCTGGGTAATTTTTGGCAAGCGCATGGAGGTAGCTGCACGAATGGTATAATCTCTTAGATTTTCAGAATTGGGTACCGGAATAAAGGAAACTGAACCCGAATAATCATGCGAGTTAATGCCTTTGTCACGTAAGCCTGCCTGAGGGCGGCCATCACCTTTAATATTAGCCACAATGAGTTTAGTTCCATCAGCTGATAATACTACTGAACCGGGATACCATCCGGTAGGGATAAGGCCTTTAACATTACCGCTGATTAGGTCAATTACCGCGAGGTGATTATTACCCCCATTGGCCACAAATAGTGTTTTACCATCCCGACTTACCGTAAGCGAGTTAGGTGCGCTTCCAAAGGGTAGCTCAGACATCGGTTTTGAACTCAGATCTTTGATCAAGGTATTGGTTCTGGTATCAATAACGGATATTAGATCACTATTGGCATTTGCTACATAGATATGGGTCTTGTCAGGCGAGGAGATCATGCCACTGGGATGCAAATGGACATCGATTTCTTTGATAACTTTTTTGCTTTTTAGATCAATCACTGAGATTGTCCCTGATGATGCAATTCCTGTTTTGGGATCAATTACAACATTTGATCCACCAGAGGGCCCGGTTTTATCACCGGATTGTGGCTGGCGGCCTCCCCAATTGGAAACATAGGCATAATTGTTTTGGATCAGTACCGTGTATGGAGCAATTCCAACCTCGATCTGAGATTCAAGCTGTTTGGTTTTAAGATTAACGATACCAAGTGTGTTATTACGGCTTAAGGCTACGTATGCAAGGCCCTTTTCATGATCTATTGTTAAGCCGCCAGGATAGGAACCACTTTTGTCATTTGCATCCAGACCCGGCAGTAAAATGGCATCATCCCAGATAAATGAGCCATTGGCTAAACGTGCGGCCCGTAAATATCCTTTGGTATCCGTGGTCCAAACTTTTTGATCGTCTAAACTCCAGGTAATTCCGGTAAAGCTAAAACCCCCTGAAGGTAATTTCAGTGTTTGTATCACCTTGTGCATTTCTGCGTTCATGAACACAATAGAAGTATTGTTTTTAACAGCTAGAATGCTGCCTGAATTATTCAGGGCTAAATCTACCGGTCTGCCGGCAAAATGTATGGTTTCACCTGCAGGATCAATTAGTTGAGCAGTCACAACAACCCGGGTATTATCTTCCTGCAGTCCTACAATTGAATTATTTTTAAATTGGTCTTTTACCTTTTCAAATAAGGTATTCATATTCCAATCCTTTTTATTTATTCCGCAACCGGCTAAACTGGTTAGCGTAATAAAAATAATTGCGATGGCAAAATTTCTCTTGCTTGGTTTGATCATTTTTAATGATTTCAGACTGAGCTTTGATAGGTTTTCAAAAATTGATGTGAGTACAGACTTCATTGCTTTTGTTTAAATAATTAGGATATATTCAACCGATAGTACCCATTTTCTGATGCTATCATCTCCAATAAAATCAGAAATGTTAATTTCAGAAATTCACTTGCCTAGGGCTGAAATAAAGTTACCCATTCAATGTTAAGACAACTTTAATTTTTTATGATCAGAATAATGAAATTTCAATTAAGAAATACAATGATAAATTATCTTAGGCATTGGATCATTAATTTTATTCAGTCTCAAGATTCTGCTTCAGGTCCAACTTATTCACACCGATTTCTTTTTGGTTAAAAACAAAGTAAATGCCACTGAATGATAATAGGGCAGATATGCAGTAGAATAAAAGGCTAATAATCACGGCCAAATGTTGATCCAACTCAAAATACTGAGCACCATAAACAAAGACCAGCTCTCTTGCGCCTAAACCGCCAACGGTAAATGGGAATATGGCCACTAGTGATGATACCAGAAACATGAAGAGATAAGGCGAGAATTTACCATCAAAGTTTAAGGCAAAAAGTATAAGAATAACCGAAACTAGTTGCATCGATTGAACCAATAATGCCTTAATATGGGTTAGAATAAAATTATGACTGTAATCTTTAAAAAACTTTCTCATTACCGTATAATAGGCTATGGTACCAATCGTAACCACTAAAACCGGAGCCCAATTTGGGATTCCAAGGTGGGGAATGAAAATAACTAGTGCCGAAATAATCAGGCCTAATGCCCATAATCCACTTAGACGGTCAAAAAAGATAGCCTGGAATAATCTGCGACCTTTAATCTTAAATTTTTTACGCAGTATAAATATTTTATAGCCATCTCCTCCTATGCCTCCTGGTAAAAAAAGATTATAGAACATTCCCAAAAGGTAGATCTTGAAATTAAACACCTCCGAAATTTTTAAACCCATCCCTTTAAAAAAGGTATTCAATCGGGAAGATGAAATTAGCTGCGAAATTACGAAAGCTATAAAAGCTAAAAACAGGAATACCGGATTAGACTTACTAAAGGCATCTTTAAGATCATTAAACTCGACCTTTTTTGAAACCAGATATAAGGACAATCCTGTTATTGAAATTTTTAACAGGAGTTTAACGATGTTCCAGATCTTCTTTTTTTCCATTAAAAATTCTTCTTACCTGGTAAGTTTTTCTATTTGTGCCTTCAAAATAGGTGCGTACATTAATTTCAGCTAAAATTCCAAAGGTGATCAATTGTATCCCTCCCAATAAAAATATAAGTCCTAAAATCAGGATCGGTTTGCCCCAGATATCTTGTCCCATTAATTTGAGGATAAGTAAATAGGTATTGATCAAAATTCCTAATCCAAATGAAATAAAGCCAAGGCTTCCAAACAAATGCATTGGTTTCTGTATATATTTCCTGAAAAAAACCATGGTGATCAGGTCGGCCATAACTTTGAATGTTCGGTTTAAGCCATATTTAGAGCTTCCATGAATGCGTGCATGATGTTTTACATCAACCTGTGTAATGCTGGCTCCTTGAAGCTTTGCAAGCACAGGAATAAATCGATGTAGCTCGCCATAAATACCGAGATCTTCGGCAATCTCACGTTTAAACACCTTGAGCGTGCAACCATAATCTTTGATATAAACACCCGTCATTCTTCTGATTATGGCATTAGCTATTTTTGAAGGAATTTTTCTTAAGAACATACCATCTTGACGCTTAGCACGGTTTCCTGCCACCACATCCCAGTCTTCATCTTTAATCTTTTGAAGCATGAAGGGGATATCTAAAGGGTCATTTTGAAGATCGCCATCAATTAGGGCAATATAGGTACCTGTGGCGTGGTCTATACCCGCTGTCATGGCAGTACTTTGTCCGTAATTTTTTCGTAATTCTACCAGCGTGATGCGGTCATTAGCTTGTTCGCGAATTTGTTTTTGCGTACCATCATCAGAACCATCATCCACAAAGATTACTTCATAATCAAGGTCTTTCAGAGCCTCATGTATGGCTTCAATAAGCGGGGTAATATTACGTCGTTCATTTAGAACGGTAATCACAACAGAAAGTTCTCTCATTTTATTTGGAACAGTTTGAGGTTTTTATACGATTTTATCAGTTGTGCATTCCGATTTTTTAAATCCCGATCAAAGGTAAAATAATAACCTGACTTGGCATCGTCCTCGGTAAATTTCACCTGTTTCATCCGTGTTTTTTGCAGGTAAAAAATTAATTGATCATGAAAGGGGATATCCTCTTCAGCAGGATGATATTGATAAAAATAAAGTACTTGGCCCTTGGTAATCGCACCCATTTCTACGGCAGCTTCACGGAAATAATTATCCTCCAGGTGTTCTAGTCTGTAGGGGAGTATAAACCAGCTAAAAGCCAACCGTACCACTAATAGTAATGTAATAAATGGGATGAGCTTACTGGTTTTGAGACGCCAGATCATAAAAGTAATCCCAATGCTAATCGATAACAGAAAAACAATCTTGATATTCAGATAGTTTACGAGGCTCTGCAGCTCAAAAAAGTATGCAGCGGGTATACCTAAACAAACAGCCAGAGCAAGAATTAGCAGGATTCGATCAACTATTTTACTGATAACTGGAAGTTGTTCTCGGTAGGTATAATAGGCATGGCTCCATAAAATAAACACGAGTGGATACAGCATCATCAAATACCGCGGCCTAGTTATTGGTGATAGCCAGTAAACCCAAATATTGGCTAAGAAAACAACAGAAATAAAGGTTAAAAAAGGATTTTGTTTTATTCCATTTATGAAATCTTTATGGAAACAAAATAAAAGTAGCAGGCTTGCCGGGAATAAATGTCCGATATGTTCAAAAGGAAACTGGACTATATGTACTAAACTTCGATAAAGTACAAATTCTGCAGCTGTTCTTTTGCTACTTTGATCCCAAATGGTACTGAAATAACCTTCAAAATTGGGGTTATACTGATAATAGTTGTAAAAATAGGAGCCAATGATCAATACAGAAACCAATCCGCTAGCAATATGCTGCCAACTGAATAACTTTTTAAAGTTTTTAGTATAGCTAAGTACAGCGATCAGTGTAAAGCCCTGAAACACGATGGATGTAAACCCTTTTGATAGAAACGTGATTGCTGTGATTACATACGAAATTAGGAATAGCAGGAACCAGTTCTTTCTTTGTAAAAAGAAATAGATCAGCATAAATGAGGTAAAAGTTAGCCAGGAATAGAAAATATCAATATGCCCCAGCATGGAGTCATAGATCAGCATACGGCCATTAACTAGAAAAAGCATCCCGCTTAGTGCGGCAATTCGCTTGTCTTTAAGAAAATAACTGACAGCTAGATAGATGCTGATCGCATATAAAAACATGGGAATGATGGCAGGGAGGCGTGTTGTAAATTCTGAGTAGTTGCCCGTTAAAAGATAAAATGCTGCAAGAATCCAATTGTAAAGTGGTGGTTTATTGTAATAATATTCTGCACCCACCGTGGGTACTGAAAAATTCTTGCTGATGATCATTTCAAGAGCCACATTAGCCCGTGTAGGTTCATCGGCAAAGAGTGGAAAGAGTCCAAGATTGATTAAAAAAGGGGAGATTGATAATAGAATAAGTACAAAGAACGTTTGGCCCGGGTTTTTGATCAGAAAATTTTCCAGTCTTTGAATCATTGATAGCAAAGATATAAAAGCAAAAGAGAGATTTGAAAATCAAACCGCTCTTATCAATGTTAACCATATTATTCTATACTAAATGAACAATACCTGCCAAGGAGATGAAATTTGCAATGGTCAAATCCTGATCTAAAAAATTTTGGGTATAAGCTGCTGCCAATTAATTGATGAACAAACAATTTTGACCTTTCATGGTATTATTTATTGTTTTTGTTAATTCAATGGGTATCGTGGAGCATCCATTAATCTTCCTAAGCGTACTGCTTTTGGAAATCAGGATCAGGACAATAAATTCTTCCAGCTCACCATTTTACCCAGAATAGAATCTAGATCGTCGGCATTCACACGTTCCTGATCCATACTATCTCTATGCCTGATGGTAACGGTATTATCCTCCAGTGTCTGATGATCTACCGTGATACAAACAGGTGTTCCAATGGCGTCTTGTCTGCGGTATCTTTTTCCGATTGAATCTTTTTCATCATACTGTAAATTGAAGTCCAGTTTCAAAAGGTCCATAATCTCACGTGCTTTTTCTGGTAATCCGTCTTTTTTGGTTAGCGGGAATACAGCAGCCTTTACAGGAGCAAGGCATGGGTGTAAGTGTAATACAGTTCTTGAATCCTGCTTTTCATCATTGCTCAGATCTTGTTCTTGGTAAGCATTGCAAAGGGTAAGTAAAAACATTCGATCTAAACCTATTGAAGTTTCAATCACATATGGAATATAATTCTTGTTTTCAACAGTGTCGAAATATTGAAGTTTTTTCCCAGAGAATTTTTCATGCTGGCTCAGATCAAAATCTGTGCGACTGTGAATTCCTTCAACCTCTTTAAATCCAAATGGGAATTCAAATTCTATATCTACAGCGGCATTTGCATAATGTGCAAGCTTTACATGGTCGTGGAAACGATATTTTTCTGCAGGTGTACCTATTGCAAGGTGCCATTTAAGTCTTGATTCTTTCCAATGTGCATACCATTCCATTTCTGTACCTGGCTTCACAAAAAATTGCAATTCCATTTGTTCAAATTCACGCATACGCATGATAAATTGCCTGGCTATTACTTCGTTCCTGAAGGCTTTACCTATCTGTGCTATTCCAAATGGAATACGCATACGGCCCGATTTTTGAACATTAAGGAAGTTTACAAAAATGCCTTGGGCAGTTTCCGGCCGTAGATATACTTCGTCAGATCCTTCAGCCATCGCACCCATTTGGGTTGAAAACATCAGATTAAACTGCCTCACATCGGTCCAATTTCTTGTTCCTGAAACCGGGCAAACAATTTCATGCTGTTCAATCAGCTCTTTTAATTGACTTAAATCATCTGCAGCTAATGCTGCATCCATATCGGCTTGTAATTGATTTGCTTTTTCTGATTTGCCGTCCTTAATGTAACGCGCTATTTTATCTTCAATAAGATTGTCTGCACGGTAACGTTTTTTGGAATCCTTATTATCGATCATCGGATCAGCAAATCCATCGACATGCCCGCTTGCTTTCCAGATTTTTGGATGCATGAAAATAGCTGAATCGATACCAACAATATTCTCATTCAGCTGCACCATACTTTTCCACCAGTAGGTCTTAATATTATTCTTTAATTCAGATCCAAGTTGCCCGTAATCATATACGGCACTTAAACCATCATATATTTCACTAGAAGGAAATACAAAACCATATTCCTTAGCGTGAGAAACTACATTCTTAAAAAGTTCTTCGTTGTTTTTGCTCATAACACTGCAAAGATAGTATTGGAAATTAATTTTCCCCTCTTTAGTGATAGGTTTTAACTTTTATTGTTTAATCTAGTTCAAGCCTAGCTAAATCTCGTAAACTTTGATTGAATGCTTTAATTTGAAACATTGGAGTTTCATTTGCTCATTCACTCATTTGCTAATTTGCTAATTTTCTCATTTAAGCATTCTAAATACTAACTTTGCAACATGAGCATTGAAGTAGCAGATCTGTGTAAAACCTATGGAAATCAAAAAGCAATTGATGGGATTTCATTTAAGGCTCTTCCTGGTAGCGTTCTTGGGTTTTTAGGTCCTAATGGTGCCGGAAAATCTACTACAATGAAGATTTTGACTTGCTTTATTCCTCAAACATCAGGAACTGCCCATATTTGTGGTTTTGATGCCAGAACAGATTCAATGGAAGTTAGACGTCATATCGGATACCTACCTGAACATAATCCGCTTTATTTGGACATGTATGTAAGAGAAACTCTTGCCTTTATCGGAGCTATTCAAAAACTTGATCAAACTGAAAAACGGATCAATGATGTAATTGAACGGTGCGGGTTAGGAGATGAACAGAATAAGAAGCTTGGAGCCTTATCAAAAGGATATCGCCAACGAGTAGGACTAGCTCAGGCCATTCTTGCTGATCCAAAAGTTCTGATTTTGGATGAACCTACATCCGGACTTGATCCGAATCAGGTAATTGCTATTCGAGCCTTGATCAAAGATCTTTCCAAAACAAAAACAGTTGTACTTTCTACGCACATTATGCAGGAGGTAGATG
>CAMDKO010000040.1 GCA_945901155.1 Pedobacter schmidteae | reverse complement strand
TATCCAGATTTGTTTGTTAATAAACCGTGGAGTACCGACCAGGTTTTTGCTAAAACGATTGATGATTTCAATAATCAGGGTATTTCATTTGCCTTATTGGAAGAGCTCAGTGATATAGATGATATCACAGACCTTGGGGAAAATGGGATTTAATTTTGAAAGGTTGGGTACTCATTCTAAGCTTAATTTATTCAAGCTGAGTTCTTAATGAAATCTTGACTAGGATAAGCTTAAATCCATATTAATTTTCCTTTTTTAGAAAGCAAGGTCTGTGTCTCTTTGGTTGCGCCAGCCCCGTGTTCTGCCCTAGTTTTTGCAATAGATTTAGTAATTATCATGAAATTCACTAAGCAAAAAAGCTAGAGCTGACACCCGGGTTTAAATAAAAAGCTAATGGTCCTTTAGCCGGGCTTCCCGTTCCAATGAAAAACAGCTTAAGGTAAAATAAACCTTGCCGAAGGAGGTATCTTCCGGCTATTTGTATTCTGAAATAGAAGAGAATCGCTTGCCGGAAATACTCCGGAGGAAAGGGCTGAAATAACCTATAATATACAGGTATTGCTTTTCAAAAACACATTATCCTGACTCTAGAGCCTTATCTGGTCAATTAAAACCTTATTATTTTATCTTTCCATATATCCAGGTTATTTAGATAATTTAGCTGAATGCCTCAAAAAAAATCAATTCCTGAAGAAAAAGAGAATTTTCATCCTCGAAACAGGCATAGGCACCGATATAATTTTCCGGAGCTGATCAAAGCTTGCCCTGAACTGGCAGATTATGTTTCGCCCAATCCATTTGAGGATCTTTCTATTGATTTTACAAATCCCAAAGCGGTTAAAGCACTCAATAAAGCCTTATTAAAGCAGTTTTATAGTGTTGATTTATGGGATATCCCGGAAGGGTTCTTATGCCCACCCATACCTGGAAGAGCAGATTATATTCATTACGCAGCCGACTTATTGATTGGAGCGGATGGCAAACTTCCTAAAGGCAAACATATTAAAGTACTGGACATTGGAGTTGGAGCAAATTGTATTTATCCTCTGATAGGCCATTATGAATACGGTTGGACCTTTGTGGGCTCTGAGATTGATCAGCTTTCCAGTCGTGCTGCAACAAATATTATTGAAGCCAACGGATTATCAAAATTCATAAGTGTACGCAGGCAGCGCTCTGCAGATCAGATATTTACAGATATTATTCATAACGGAGAAAAATTCAGCTTGAGTATCTGCAACCCCCCGTTTCATTCTTCAATGCAAGAAGCTGCCGAAGGGACGGCCAGAAAGTGGAAAAATCTAGGTCAAGCTAAAATGGAAGGAATAGATTTGAATTTTGGCGGTAAAAATTCAGAATTATGGTGTGAAGGTGGGGAGGAGCGATTTCTTTTGAGGATGATTGATGAGAGTGCCCGATTTTCTAAATCAGTTCATTGGTTTACCTCCCTGGTTTCTAAGAAAGAAACCCTATCAGCATGTTATAAGGCCCTAGAAAGATTAAGTGCAAAAGAAGTCAGAACGATTGATATGAAACATGGACAGAAGTCAAGCAGGATACTGGCATGGACCTACGGGGAGGGATAATTCTTGGTTCAGTTATCAGTTATCTGTTGTCAGAGGTATGAAGTCTGAGGTCTGAGGTATGAATTATGAGGTCTGAAGCAGAATTATCTCAATACTCAATACTCAATTCTCAATACTCAAATTAGCGCTGAATTGTCCTTTGTCTTTGATCCTTTGTCTTGGTTCTTGGTTCCTGGTTCTGTTGTCAGAGGTCTGAAGTCTGAAGCAGAATTATCTCAATGCTCAATACTCAATTCTCAAATTAGCACTGAATTGTCCTTTGTCTTTGATCTTTGATCCTTTGTCTTTGATCTTTTGTCTTGGTTCTTGGTTCTTGGCTCTTGTCTCCTGAAACTACTTAAAAAATTCTCGTACAAACTATTCACTCCAGCCCTTAAAACATCATTTAGTCCATTGCTTGAGCTTGGATTACAACCATTTGTGATCACCACAATTCCAAATTTTTCTTTAGGATTGAAAAACATGGCACTATATAGTCCGTATGCTGAGCCAGTATGTCCGGTCATTATTTTACCCGGTATAACATCTTCACGATTTGCAATTGCCATTCCATAGCCTTCTTCCTCAGATATTTTGGTTTGCATAAGGCGGGCACTTTTCTTTGACATGATTCTGGTTCCTTTATATTTACCATAGTTCATATGCATGGTCATATATTTTGCAAGGTCGGTAGCAGAAATTTTCATTCCACCAGTTGGAGAAAAAATAGGGGTACTGTATCCCATGACATAATTCTTTATTTCCTCTTTTCTGGGAGTATAAGCTAATGGTGAAGGGCTTAATCTTTTAGTGCTTGGATTGTATTCGTGCAAAGTGGCAAAGCGCATAGCATCCAATGAATCAACATTATATCCTCCGTATAAACCCAATGGATTTAAGATGTGTTTATTTACATACCTATCGAATCGTTCTCCTGAGTATTTCTCAATCACGGTTCCGATCATGTTATAATTTAAATTACAATAGCGATAATCTGTTCCTGGTGCAAAATCGCTGTAGCATTTTTGCCAATCTGGGTTTTTAGCCGGATTAATGGCATCAAGTGTGAAATATCCTTGACTATCGTTAATGCTGGAAGTATGGGATAAGATCATTCTCAAGGTGATCACTGTTTCCGGAAATTTAGGATTCCTAATTTTGAAGCCAACCAGATTACTGAAATCATCATCCAGTGAAAGCTTTCGGGCTTCTATCAACTGCATAATTGAAGTGGCTGAGAATGACTTGGATATCGAAGCAATTCGGAATATATTTTCATCAGTTAATGGATGGTTGGTAGTATTATCCTTCACTCCAAAAGAATGGGTATAAATGATCTCGCCTTTTTTTACTACAGCAACAGAAAGCCCGACTACGTCTAGTTTTTTCATGATCTCACCCAAATCAGCTTCTGCTTTTTCATTTTGTGCAAATCCAGATAATGAAACAAAAAGTAGAAATAAGATGGATGAAATTTTTGGAGAAAGTAATTTGATCATTATTTTATTTTTTATAAATCTATGATTATTTTTTTTGAGCTTTTGAGTTTAATCACAATTTAATACAGACTGAAACAATATATTTAAAGTATTTCTGAGGTTTTGACTTAATTCTGTTTAATTAAATTCTAAATTTAGAATTTTTGAATATTTTGGGACCCATCCCAGAAATTGGGACTGTTCCCGAAATATTTATAAGGCAATATTTAGAACAAAATTAAATCTTAATAATACATTTATCATGATGTTATTGTTTTAAAACGAATGAAAGGGGTATTAAGTTTTTTATGTTTGGAGAGCTTAAGTTCTTTGATCTATAAAATAAGTTTAAATTCAATTTAATTATGAGTCCAAATATTGATACCATAGTCATTCTTGTTTTTTCTGCATTCGTATTATGCATTGGACTCATATTTTCTAGAACAGGAATTAACTTAAAATCCTTTTTTGCAGGAGGGGAGTCTGTGCCTTGGTTTATTGGAGGATTGTCTCTTTTTATGAGCTTTTTTTCGGCTGGAACATTTGTTGCCTGGGGCTCAATAGCCTATAAATATGGATGGGTAGCCATTACCATTCAGTGGACCATGTGTATTGGAGCTTTGTTCAGCGGTTTGTATCTGGCTCCCTTATGGAAATCAACTGGAAACCTTACTGCTGCCGAGTTTATCAAGGAACGCCTTGGTCCTCAAGTGCAAAAAACCTATATCTATATTTTTATGATGGTCTCATTATTCATAAAGGGGACCGTTTTGTATCCGGTTGCCAAGCTTGTCAGTGCTTCATTAGGGTATCCATTAATGCCTTCAACCATTGTTATGGGCTTATTTATGATCGCGTATACAGCTGTTGGCGGACTTTGGGCTGTGATGGTTACTGATATTCTTCAGTTTGTGATCTTAACTGCCGCGGTACTGATCATACTCCCTCTTTCTTTTGACGCAGCGGGAGGCATATCAAAATTTCAGGCGAATGCACAGGAAGGCTTTTTTGATTTAATCAATGGTGAATTTACCTTAGTATTTATCATTGCATTTACACTTTACCATATTTTCTATATTGGAGGTAACTGGACCTTTGTACAACGTTATACCAGTGTTAAGGATAGTAAATCAGCCAGAAAGGTAGCCTATCTTTTTGCAGGTTTGTACCTGATCAGTCCGGTGTTATGGATGTTGCCCCCAATGATTTACAAGACCATTAACCCATCCCTGACAGGTTTAGATACCGAAAATGCGTATCTAATGGTTTGTCAGTTAGTGCTTCCTCCCGGATTATTGGGCTTGATGCTAACTGGGATGTATTTTTCAACTTCTGCATCTGCCAATACAACCTTAAATGTTGTTTCTGCAGTATTTACGAATGATATTTATAAAGGTAGAATTAATCCTGCGGCAAGTGATAGCAAACTCATGAGTGTGGCCCGACTGTCATCTTGGTCAATTGGCCTAGGAATGATCGCTATTGCGCTAATGGTTCCTTATATCGGCGGTTTGGTCAATGTCACGCTCAGCGTAGGTGCTATAACCGGAGGGCCAATTTTAGCTCCACCAATCTGGGCTTTATTCTCCAAAAGGCTTAGCGGGAAAGCAACATTGATAATAACCTGTTTCAGTTTGGGAATCAATCTGATCTTTAAAATCATTTTTCCCTTCCTTATCGATTTCAAGCTTAGTAGGGCCGAAGAAATGTTGATAGGTGTTGGAGTACCGCTTTTACTTCTTATAGCGAATGAAATCAGAGCTTATTACGCCAATTATCTTAGTCCACAATATTTGGAATTTCAAACCTATAAAAGCGCAAGAAAAGTTCAGAAGGAAAATTTAACAGAGCAAGAAATAAGTGAATCTTTACAACAAAATAAATTTGGATTGAAAATCACTGCATTTGCTCTCGCATTTACAGCACTTCTCTTATTGATTTTGGGCTTAATTACTAAAGATAATGTGGGTCTTTTGGGCACGATAGCGGCATTGATTTTTGTTCTCGCTATCATTCCATGGAGGGCTTCAAAAAGGATTGTATTCTATTCCAAGAATTAAATTATTTATTAATATTAAGTATCATTTATGATTAAAAGTGAGTTTTCCTCTGTCGGTCGTTCAGTAAATGAGCAGTCAATTAATGCTGATCTGGTTTTTATTGGGGGTGGTATCGCCGGAACATGCGGAGCCATTGCTGCAGCAAGAGAGGGTTTAAAGGTTATTTTGGTTCAGGATAGGCCGGTACTTGGTGGAAATGCCTCGAGCGAAGTGCGATTATGGATTTTAGGAGCAACCTCCAGCATGGGAAACAATAACCGCTGGTCAAGAGAAGGTGGGGTTTTGAGTGAGATCTTGATTGAAAATATGTACCGAAATCCTGATGGGAATGCAATTATTCTGGATACCATTTTGTTAGAAAAGGTAAAAAATGAGCAGAATTTAACACTTCTATTGAATACAGCGGTTTATGAAGTTGTAAAATCTGCCCCCGATGTAATCAAAGAGGTTATTGGATTTTGTAGTCAGAATTCTACCCGCTACCTATTATCTGCATCTTTTTTTTGTGATTCATCTGGTGACGGAATTGTAGCATTTCAGGCAGGTGCAGCTTTCAGGATGGGAGCAGAGTCAAAAGATGAATTTGATGAGGGTTTTGCACCCGATAAAGAATATGGCGAACTTTTAGGGCATTCCATTTACTTTTTCACTAAGGACGCTGGTCGTCCAATTACGTTTACTGCTCCTTCTTATGCCTTAAAAGATGTTTCTTCAATAGTTAAATACCGTTCTTATGATACCAGTGTTCATGGTTGTAAGCTTTGGTGGCTTGAATACGGAGGAAGGTTGGATACCATACATCAAACCGAAGAAATTAAATGGGAATTATGGAAAGTAATCTATGGTATTTGGGATCATGTTAAAAATTCAGGAAAATATCCCGAAGCCGAAAACTTAACCCTAGAATGGGTCGGACAAATTCCAGGTAAGCGTGAAAGCAGGAGGTTTGAAGGAGATTATATTCTTTCTCAAAAAGATGTTGTGGAACAGAGGGAACATTCGGATGCCGTATCTTATGGTGGATGGTCATTAGACTTGCACCCTGCGGATGGGGTTTTTAGTGAAAAGCCTGGTTGTAATCAATGGCATTCAAAAGGAGTTTATCAGATCCCGCTACGAAGCATGTACAGCAAAAACATTAAAAATCTGTGGTTAGCCGGCAGAATTATAAGCGCTAGTCATGTGGCATTCGGTTCCTCCAGAGTGATGGCCACGGTATCTTATTCGGCACAAGTAATAGGTATAGCAACACAATATTGTCTTAAAAACGGAATTACTCCTTCCAAACTTGCCAATTCTGAAAAAGTTCAGGAATTGAGACAAGAATTAATGCAAAACGGGCATTTTATTCCATGCTTAGCGCCTGAAAAGACAAATTTAGCGCATCAAGCGGTTCTTAGTGCCAGTTCTGAATATAAATTGAAAGAATTTAAGGCTGATGGAAGCTGGCATAAACTTGAATATTCTACTGCCCAAATCTTACCTAACGCAAAAGGAGATAAGATAAAAATTAGTTTTGATATAGATGCAAAGGAAAGCACTAATTTAACTATGCAATTACGGGTAAGTGCTAATCCAATCAATTATACGCCGGAAATAATTATAGAAAGCAGGGAAATTTCTGTAACCCCTGGAAAAAGTATATTAACTACAGATTTTGCTCATATCATCACAAAAGATCAGTACGTATTTATTTGTATTCTCAAAAATGATTTGGTTTCAGTTCAAACAAGCAAAATGTTTCTTAGTGGAACCATGATGTTGATGAATAGATACGACAAATCTGTCGCTACAAGTGGAGTGCAGTTACCACCAGATGGTATTGGAATCGATTCCTTTGAATTCTGGCTTCCTTCAAGACGACCGGCTCATCAAAACCTGGCATTTAAATTAGCTAATGCGATCGAGCCTTTTAACGTGTCAAACCTGATTAATGGCTTGTGCCGCCCAACTAATGCCGCTAATGTCTGGGTGGCTGATCTTAATGATGTACATCCAAGTGTAACCTTAACTTGGGATGAACCAATTGAGATCAAGCGAATTGTTTTATTTTTCGACTCAGATTTTGACCATCCACTTGAATCAACCCTAAGGGTTCATCCTGAGCGTGTGGTGCCTCATACAGTCAGAAATTACAGGATTATGGATGCTGATAATAAAGTGATTTTTGAAAAGTCTGGAAATTATCAAGCTGTTAATGAAATAATTCTTGACCATGCAATAAATACCAGTTCAATCAGGATATTCCCGGAACATCCTTCTATCAATGTTCCCGCAGCAATATTTGAGGTGCAAGTATTTTAAATGAATTAAAACATAGGCAATCAGGCAGATTCTGATTCTTGTAGCATGCTTGAGTTTCTTACGATTAGCTCTGAATCGAGGGTTTTAGTAACAGCTTTCCATTGCGAGACTTCTTTGTCTATTAGATCTAATAATAATTGCATGGCAGTACTACCTATGAGCCTTTTAGGCTGAGCTACAGTAGTGAGTCCGGGTTCAATAAGATTGGAGCCATAGTCATTACTGAAACCAACAATTCCTATTTGTTGTGGAATCTGTATTCCCATATTTTTGATTGTACGAATTGCTTCAATTGCGGCTGGATCATTGGCAATGAATAATCCATCAGGTGGATTTTTTAGCTCCATTAAATGCCGGATATAGATTTTGACTTTTCCTAGGGTAAAATCGTATGGGATGATCAATGATTCGTCAATTGGAATTTTATGTTTTTTAAGGGCATCCAGATATCCTTTTAGACGTTTTCTACTCGTTATTAGCGAATCAGGACCTGCCAAATGGGCTATTCTTCGTTTGCCTGTCTGGATAAGATGTTCTACAGCACCAAATGCAGCTTCATAATCATTGATAACCACTTTAGGCACAATCAGTTCATCGCAAACTCGGTTAAATAAAACCATAGGAATACCTTTTCTCTGAAAAATTTTCAGGTGTTCATAGCTTCGTGTTTCTTTCGAAATTGAAACCAATATTCCGTCTACCTGGCTAGCCAGCATCACCTTAGTATTTGCTACTTCGGTCTCGAATTTTTCATTCGATTGGCTGACTATGATATTATAACCATATTTACTCGCCAACTCTTGGGCTCCAATCACTACCTGCGGAAAAAACGAGGTCTCAAATTCAGGAACTATAATTCCAATCAGGTTACTTTTTCTTGAAATTAGATTAATGGAAAGCATATTTCGCTGATAATCTAGTTTTTCAGCAAGTTCAAGAACGGCCTTTCGGGTTTCAGCTTTTACTTCTGGATGGTTTGTTAAAGCACGTGAAACCGTTGACTTGGATATATTTAAATCCCTTGCAATGTCATATATTGTGGTTTGGCGTAACTTCATTTTAATCCCGAATGCCTAAAAATAAGATTAATTATTCTTAATGCTATTGAGATATAAGATATATGGTGGATATAATTTCTCCTAAAGATTTTCCAGATTATTCCTTTGAGGGCAAATATGCGATTTCTGAAAATACTCTTAATGGAGTCTTGTAGGCGTTAATGATTATATTTCTTTTGGGATTACTATAAAATCCTTATTAATACAATTCAGTTGAATGATCACTTTATCCAGATAATCCATAGTTAAATTAACTTTGCCATTTTCTAGACGCCAAACATACTGACGATCTACATCAAGAAGATCAGCTAAGTGTTTCTGCGAAAATTTCTTTTCTTTTCTTCGGGATTTTATCATTAACCCTATTATTACTTTTGAGCTTTTCATAGTTTTATACCGGTAAACTAAAAAAATATAAGCGGAAGCGAGTAACCACAAAGAATTTACAACATCGTAAAATAATATTGTATTGGCTATAATGGCCTAATTATTAAGAGGGTGATTTGTAAAAATAATTAATTAAAATGGTGCAAATTAGGGTGATAAATGAATACAAACTGTTTAATTACAGCATGAAATTTTGCGTTTTGCCATTTAATATAAATCTAACTTACGCTTTTTATCGTATATATACTATTTTTTTTTAGTTTACGATTTGTGAATAATAGGCAATGTTTAAGAGATGGGTTGGGATAATTTTAGGCACGAGGTACATTTGATAGGAAGCGTAAAGGTTGATTTTACCATTGAAGGTGGAAATTTTGGGTAGGTGTTGGTGTAGTGGTAATGGAATTTGTCCACCCTGTTTGCAAACCTTTGTCAATATTGAGTTTATGTGGCATTGTTTGTCTCCTTTGTAGCTTCTAACAAATAATATGTAGATGGAATAATATTATTAGGATAAACCCACTATTCAAAATCTAACAAATGCCTAACCTCAAACCATTTAATAATGTTGATTTTATTCGTCAGCAGTCGATTAAAGGAGTAGCCTTAAAATAAGACGATTTAATCGTTTTATTCTTATTTAACTAGGATATTCACTTTAGCTGCCATATTGCCAAACCGATGTTATAGGCTGGTTGGGTCTTCATGCGGGTTATAAAATTTGTGATTGTTAATTGTAAATCATCTTATTGACGTAAAGAGTATATACAGATTTAAGCACATATAAAAAATAGCTGGTGAAGAAATCCAGATACTATCTTTCAACTTTAATCTCACTATTAAACCACACAACATAAGAAGACCAAGGCCGAAAGATGAAATTGTTAAAATTAGGCTGAATTTTAGTCCAACTATTAAACCTGTAGCTCCCAAAAATTCTAATATTATTGTTAATAGACCAAGTTTCTCTATATCAAATCGTTTGAATTCGTTTTTCATGTGGGGTGATATGAAATAGGAAGCTACATAAGCATAAAATGACAAACTGGATATTAGGACGCAAATTGTATCTACAGTCATATCTGAATTATTGAATTGATTTTAATGCAATAACTGCGCACAGAATCAAAAGAATTAGAGAGGGCAGGTGTTTAATCAATGGATTTTTAATCTTGAAGTGGAAATATTGAGCCGATATCATAAACAGACCCATGAGTACTGAAGGGATTTGGACTAAGGATGGATACCAAATACCTACAACAAGCAATGTTGCTAGAGCTATTTTAGAGGCTCCTACAAAATTGCGGGTTAAGTCATTTAATCCAAATTGCTTGAATTCTTTAACAACATTATCGTACCTAAAAATCCAAACATAGGCAACAGATAATGCCAAAACCATTTGTGCTAGACTTGAGAGATTTTCCATTTTATTTTTAATTTTTCTTGTTAATATGGCTTTTCAGAGTTGCCCCCGTTTTTTTTATATGGGGGTTCTGGACTCCCCTTTAAATTGTTTTTTATGAGTTGTGACGTTTCTTAAACTTGGCCATAACTCATTTATACCCCTGACAAAATCATCATAATCTATTCTAATGTAGGCAGATTTGTCTGACAAAGAATCTTGTGTATTTTATAAATTTAAAGTAAAAATAATTAGTCTGTCTATTAAAATTTTGAATAAGTCTGCATCTATCTTTCCAGGATAATCCCTAAAGTTTAAGGATAGCAGTAATAGAAAAGAGATTGTTTACCTATGAAAGGGGGTGGCTGAATTAGGAATTTGAATATCATCCAAAACAATTTTAATACCTACCTAAAGAAATAAGGAAGAATAGCCAGCGCAAATGTACCTACGCACGAGGCAATTCACTACACTATCTAGGCATGAAAGTAAATAGTGTATGTTAAACTGTATGTATAAAAGAAAAACAAAAGCCCAATACTTTCATATCGGGCTTATTGTACTCGGAGCGGGAATCGAACCCGCACGACCTTTAAGGGTCACAGGATTTTAAGTCCTGCGTGTCTACCAGTTCCACCATCCGAGCAGATGGTTAAACGATTTTATATTCCGGTAATCGAAACCGTTCTCGTGTCTACCTCCCGATGGTTATCGGGATCCACCATCCGAGCAGATGGTTATTTACTATTTCAAACAAAAATTCCCTCTGTGAGGAGGGAGTTTCTTATTGGAGCGAAAGACGAGATTCGAACTCGCGACCCCGACCTTGGCAAGGTCGTGCTCTACCAACTGAGCTACTTTCGCATTTTGGTGAGTGTTCCGTAGGAATACCGAGGTACAAATATATGCAGAAAAGCTATTCTGGCAATTATTTTTTATTTTTTTTACAATAATTAGTCTAACTTATTGTTAATCAGTAAGTCTGCGATTAAGTCTGACTCATATCCCTTGCTTGTAGCAAAGCGCGATAAAAGGTATCTTTTCTTAAATGGATCCTTTTCGAAAATAGTATTTGATTTTTTTTGCAGAATTTTCCTTAACATGATCAGATAATCGTTATCATCTATAGATTTTAGGGATTTTATGATCAACTTATCCGGGATACGCTTCAGTTTTAAACCTTGCTTGATCTTGTTTTTACCCCAGCCTTTAATTCTAAATTTTCCAAGTGAATAGGCAAGAGCAAATCGTTCTTCATTCAAAAAATTCAGTTCTATCAGTTCTGATATAATCTCTTCAACATCTTTTTGATGCAATCCCCATTCATAAAGTTTGTTACGAATTTCAAACTGTGATCTTTCCTGATAGGTACAATAACTTTCTGCCTTTACTTTAGCCTGTTGCCGGCTAAATATCTTCGGAATTGATTGTTCATTTTTCAAAGCATTGAAATATCGTAAATATTTGACAGGATTCCTTTAAATTTATACAAATTTACATCATGAATCATCTTCCTTATAACGTTGTAGAGTTGACAAAGATTTTGCATGCCAAAGCTTTTATCAATGATAAGGGCTCTGTTATCAGAACTTTGCTGACAGATAGTAGGAAGTTGATTGATTCTGCAAAGGTATTATTTTTTGCTTTGAAGGCTCGCAGAGATGGTCATAGCTTTATATCAGAGGTGTATAAGCAGGGAGTCAGGAATTTCGTGATTTCAGATCCTGATTTTTCAATTGGCCAGTTTACAGATGCTAATTTTTATTTGGTTTCAGACTCATTGATTGCATTACAAGCCTTATCTGCCGCTCATCGTACTAAATTTGATTATCCCGTTATTGGAATTACCGGAAGTAATGGTAAAACGATTGTTAAGGAATGGCTTTTTCAGCTTCTTTCGTCCGAAAAAAACATGGTTCGTAGTCCCAAGAGTTTTAATTCTCAAATTGGTGTTCCTGTATCTGTATGGGAAATGAATGAGCTGAATAATTTTGCAGTTTTTGAAGCAGGAATCTCCAAGTCTGGCGAAATGGAAAATTTGGCCAATGTTATTAAACCTACTATTGGCATTTTGACCAATGTTGGCGAGGCACATCAAACTGGTTTTAAATCTGTTGAAGAAAAAATTCACGAGAAGTTAAAGCTATTCGAGCATGTTGATCTTTTTATTTACTCAAAAAAATACCTGAGTGAATATCCCGGAAATTTGCCTGGCAAAACTAAATTTACCTGGAGCTTCAATGAAAATGCTGATCTTGAAATCTGCAGAATTGAAGCATTAGGCACTGATTTTCAGGTTTTACAGGCCCTATATTTAGGAGAAGAGGTAAAAGCCCTAATACCCTTTAAAGATCAGGCATCTATTGAGAATGCTGTAATTTGTTGGGCAACCATGCTTGCATTGGGTTATAAAATCGAAGAAGCTGCCTCAAGGCTTGAAAAGCTTACTCCAATTGGGATGAGGCTTGAATTAAAAAATGGTATAAACAACTGCTCTGTAATTGATGATTCCTATAGCCTTGACCTTTCCTCGCTTGCAATTGCTTTAGATTTTTTAAAGCAGCAAAATCAGCATCCACGCAGAACATTGATTCTTTCTGATATTCCAGGAGTTGATTCTGAGCTTATTTATGAAAAAGTTAGTCATCTTCTTACAAATAAATCAGTGAATCGCTTGATTGCTGTTGGCGAAAAAATCAGCAAATATGCTTCAATGTTTACTTGTGAAGTTGAATCTTTCAAATCAACGGCAGGGCTCCTTGATCAATTCCACACCTTAAAATTCCAGAATGAGACCATCTTGTTAAAAGGAGCCAGGGCTTTTGGATTTGAGAATATCAGTCAGCTTTTAACACAAAAAGTTCATGAAACAGTTCTGGAGATCAATTTGAATGCTTTAGAACATAATCTTAATTATTACAAATCTGAAATTGGTACAGATACCAAAATCATGGCTATGGTAAAGGCTTTTTCATACGGAAGTGGGAGCTTTGAAATTGCAAATTTGCTGGAGTTTAATAAGGTAGATTATCTGGCGGTGGCTTATGCCGATGAAGGTGTTTCATTAAGGAAAGCTGGGACAAGTCTTCCCATTATGGTTATGAGTCCAGATTTGATGGCTTTTGACACTATTATTAAGCATGAATTAGAACCTGAAATTTATTCTCTTCGTGTTTTGAAAGAATTTGAGGCAGTTTTAAAAAGTAAAAATCTAAAAAATTATCCTGTACATATCAAACTGGATACGGGTATGCATAGATTAGGCTTTATGCCTGAAGAGCTTGATGAAGTGTTATCAATTATAAATTTGAATAAATTGATGCATGTTCAAAGCGTATTCTCTCATCTGGTTGCCAGCGAAAATCCTGAGCATGATGATTATACATCCTATCAAATAAATCTTTTTATCAAACTATCCGACAAGATTAAAGAAGTACTAGGTTATTCATTTATACTTCATTTGGCAAATTCATCTGCTATTCATCGGTGGCCGCATGCGCGATTCGATATGGTGCGCCTGGGTATTGGATTATATGGTATTGATTCTTCATTCGGCAATAATTCTCCATTACAAACCGTAACTTCGCTGAAAACCAGTATTTCGCAGATTAAAAAGATACCTGCTGGCGATACGATTGGATATAGCCGTGAAGGAAAAATGCCAGATGGCGGCACCATAGCTACTGTCAAAATAGGATATGCCGATGGTTATAGTCGTATGATGGGAAATGGAAAGGGCAAAATGCTTGTCAAAGGTAAAATAGTTCCAACCATTGGTAAAATTTGTATGGATATGTGCATGATTGATATTACCGGCATTAACGTAGAAGAAGGGGATGAGGTTATTGTATTTAATGATGTTATCCGTGTTGAAGATATTGCCTTACAGCTAAACACCATCCCATACGAAGTTTTGACCGGTATTTCGCAGCGAGTAAAACGAATATATTATTATGAATAGTATTGTTAAAGCATTATTTAATTACCTAGTAAGAGGTGCATTGGTCATATTACCTGTTGCTGCTGCTTTGTTTTTTATTTATTGGGCGGTTTCAAAGCTTGACTCGGCACTTAATTTAAGCAATGTATTCTGGGTTGATCAAGCAGGTAAACCTATATATATTCCCGGACTTGGAATTCTTACTGTCATCATACTATTGATTGTTGTAGGTATTATAGTAACAAACTTTGTAACCGAGCCTATCAAGAAATGGGTTGGCCGCTGGTTTAATAGATTGCCGGTTTTTAATGTAATCTATACCTCATTCAAGGATCTTACTGAGGCATTTGTTGGCGACGACAAAAAGTTTAGTGAGCCCGTGGTTGTTGAGGTAAATGAAACTGGGTTAAAGAAAATAGGTTTTCTGACTCAAAAAGATCTATCTAAGATTGGATATCCTGGCGATGTAGCAGTTTACTTTCCATTGTCGTATTCTTTTGCTGGGCAGGTATGCCTTGTCAATGCTGATCGCGTAAAACCATTGAAAATGAGTGCCAGTGAGGCGATGAAATTTATTGTATCAGGCGGCGTGAGTCAGTTATAAACGATTAGCTGTTTCAGAAAATAAATGGCTTGCCTTTATTTAGCTAGAATCTGTTAACTCCGTATTTGATTCCTCTGTTCTAGATATCTGATATAGACAAGGCTCAGTCAATAAAACTGAGCCTTGTCTATTCTATTTTTTTTGACTAAGCTTAATTCTGTGGAATCACAAACTGAGGTGCAGGTTTTGTTTTTTGCTTGGCTTTAAAAGTATACTGTATACCAAGGTTGATTGCATAATCAGCAAAAGCTGCATCGCCATTTCTGAAAACTCCTGTAGTTCTTGAATATTCCAAATCTGTATAGCTTTGAGGGCGGTTTCTTCGAACAGCAATGGGAAGACCGAAATTCAATGTTAAATTGTTCTTCATATAAGAATAAACAGGTTCAAGAGATACAATGTTGCCGGGACGCCTAAAACCAGCACTTCCACCTATTAGATCATGCACAGGAACACCTTCATAACGGCCTCCAATTGAAATATTTGAAATTGCATTCGGTGAATAATTCATGGCAATCCTGGATGAAAATTGATCAGGAACAGAGGTAATTGCCTCGTTTTTAAGCAATACATTTAGTTTTTCTCGGAAAGTTCTAGTACCATTGGTCTCTCTTGGGTTTGCCAAATAGAAAGCACCCGTTGTGAGATAGAACTTTTCATTTAGTTTTAAATACATCTGAGTTTCTACGATAAGCCCAAGGCCTCCATCTCCTAATTGAATAGATTGATCTACCGGCCGCATTTCAGGACTGCCATTTACACCCACATTGTAAAAAATATCGGATGCGTTATAATTGCCTGTAGGAAGTTTTAGTGATGATCCAACTTGAATATTCCAAGACTTTAAACCCGGTTCAAGTAACCATTGCTGAATTCCAAATCGGATATCTCCTAATCCTCTGGAAAACGATTGATGCCTCTCAGTTCTTCCGTGCTCATATAAAGAGGAGCGGGCATTAATCTGTGTTGGAATTCCAATTGCCAGATTTGTTTTTCCTGATAACCAGTAACTAACAGAATATTCCCAGTTATTGGAATGGTTGATTACCTCTGTACCACTGGTTACACGATCAGGCTCTTCATGAGTTCCTCTAAAATGCCTAAATGATTTAAAATAACGATAGTTTATTCCAGCCTGAATATCGCCTTTCCCAAATGTATTATGACTCAAATTAGCTGAGCAGGTGCCAAAATGCCTCACGGCGACGCATCCTTGACCAAAGCCTTGTTGAGTTAAAAAAAGTATGATTAGTACTAGTAGTGTTCTTTTCATTAATATAATATTTTTTCAAAATGCGAAAATAAAAAAAACATTCGCAATTTTGAACAGTCCTTATTTTCTATTTCTCGTAGCAATTTTATACAATGAAAGTCCCATAATTATAAAGAAAACAAATCCCATGATCTGGTATCCACCCGAACCAAGCATTGCGGTAAGATGCTCTTCCATATTGAGCTTGCCAACGGGGGTAGCCGTGCTCTTAAAAGCCATCAAAAAGGCATAAATAACTCCCATTAGGGCTCCGCCAGCAACTAAACCGGTAGCAAAAAGATTTCCTTGCCCTAGTTCATCATCTTCTTCTTTAATTCCCTTTTTCTTTGATCTCATATCTACCAAACCTTTAATTGCTCCACCTGCAAAGATGGGAAGCGTGGTTGAAAGAGGTAGATAAGCACCAACAGCAAATGAAAGCGATTTTACACCACATAATTCAACGGTTATGGCTAAAAATACACCAACAAGTACAAATTGCCAGTCGAGGTTGAATGATAATAATCCTTTGATCAAAGTGGCCATTAAAGTGCCTTGAGGAGCAGGATAAGTATCGGTTCCAATGGCATGTTTTATTCCCTGTGCGGCCATTTCTGTGGTAGGCCTGTCAAGAATTGATAAGGTGACACCAATTACTACCGCAGATACAATAGCGCCTACAAATAAGGCAAGCTGCTGATATTTGGGAGTTGCACCCACAATATAACCTGTTTTAAGATCTTGTGATGTGGCTCCAGCATTTGCCGCTGCAATACAAATCATACTTCCAACTACCAATGCCATGGGCTCATAGCTGAGGCCTGTCCATCCAATACTAATAAAAATTAAGCAGGTACCCATTAGCGTGGCAATAGTCATTCCTGATACTGGATTGGATGATGTTCCAATCAAACCTACGATACGACTAGAAACGGTAACAAAGAAAAATCCAAAAATGATCACTAAAACGCCGATAAGTAATTTATTTAAGATTGAATCACCAGGAATTTGAGGTAAAATTGCCATGAGTAATACCAAAGCCAAGCTACCAAAGATTACAATTCTGAAAGACAGATCATTATCAGTCCGATTGATCACTTTTAATTCAGATTTACTTTTATTCATTGAAGCCAAACTTGATTTAAACGAAGATATGATCGTAGGAATAGTTCTTAATAAAGTAATAAAACCACCCGCCGCAACCGCACCCGCACCGATCTGCTTTACATAGGCCTGATAGATAGCAATGGCAGTATTTTCAAACACCATATTAAATGGATCATAGTTTCCGGGACCACCGGGAGCATAGACGTTTTTCAGATAACCTAATTTAGCTAATTGATAGGCAATGGTTTCGGCTGGAACAAGAGTGGCTAATAGTGGAATAAGTCCTAACCAGGCAAGTACGCCACCTGCAACAAGAACTCCTGCTATTTTAGGCCCAATGATATAGCCAACGCCGAGGTATTCAGGAGTGATTTCACCATTAATAGTAGCTGATGGAAAGAATCTGTTAGTTTGCTTTGTTGCCCAAGTAGGTGCTTCAGCTATTAAATGAAATACCTTTTGTAAAATGGCATAACCAAAAGCAAAAGCAAGTCCGTAATACGCTGTTTTTGCAAAATCACCACCTTTTTCTCCAGCAATTAAAACAGAAGCACAGGCTGTACCTTCTGGGTAAGGCAAACTTTCATGTTCGTCAACAATTAATGATTTTCTTAATGGGATCATCATTAAGGTGCCTAGAATTCCTCCTAAAGCAGCAAGGAAAAATATTGGCCAATAAGAGAAGAATGATTCACTGTTACTTCCGGCTGATAAAAAAAGAAAGCCAGGTAAGGTGAAAACAACTCCGGCAGCAATAGATTCTCCGGCTGACCCAGTGGTTTGTATAATGTTGTTTTCAAGAATGGTTGTTTTAAAAAACTTTCTGCCAATTGAAATGGCAAGCACCGCAATTGGAATGGATGCCGAAACGGTTAGTCCGGCTTTCAAGGCTAAATAGACGGTTGCCGCCCCAAATATAACCCCGAAAATGGCTCCTAAAAGGACTGATTTAATAGTAAATTCAGCAACAGAACTGCTGGATGGCACATAGGGTTTAAACTCTTTTTTTGTACTTGTTTCAGACATATTGAATTTGATTAGATTTTCATAGGTTAAAGATACTTCTTTTACTGATATTTGAAATTGTAGAAATTATTAATAAAAGCTCGGAAACTTGATTATTAGTATGGAAAAAGCTGTTTTTCTGGATAGGGATGGAGTATTAAATAAGGAATTAGGCGATTATGTATGTCGTTTTGATGATTTTAAAGTACTTGAACATAATTTTGCAGCTTTAAAGGAATTACAGGATAGGGGGTATCTATTGATTGTGATTACCAATCAAGGTGGTCTTGCCAAGGGATGGTATTCAGTAGAAGTTCTTGATCAAATGCACGCTCATTTAAAAAGCACCTATGCTGAACAGGGGGTGTTAATATCTGAGGTATATTATTGCAATCATCATCCGGAGTTTAATGGCAAATGTTTATGTCGCAAACCAGGATCATTGATGCTTGAAAAAGCACTTGCCCGCTTTGGAATCGATGCTTCCCAATCTTATTTTATTGGCGACCGTGAACGAGATGTGATAGCAGGCGAAGCTGCAGGAGTGGCCGGTATATTGATTGATAGTGACCAACCGATTGAGGATGTTTTGAGTTTAATTAGGTAGAACTGTTGTCGGTTGTCTGTTGTCAGTTATCTGTTGTCAGTTATCAGTTGTCAGTTTGTGCATGCCTGAATAGCCTTGACCGAATTTAGTCAACTGTAAGTTAATTGTTGTTGTTGTAATTTTTCTTTTTTTGCTTCTTTTTTTCTTTTGTTAGCAAGTGTTATTTCTGTTGATAATCTAATTTCCAGGCTCTCA
>CAMDKO010000039.1 GCA_945901155.1 Pedobacter schmidteae | reverse complement strand
AAATCTTTACCATTGAATAGTTTTTTTGTGCCCTGTGCTTGTGCAGCTGCAGAGATTAATAAGAAAGAAAAAATTAATAATACGTTTTTCATGATGTCTTTTTTTGGTTTATAAATAAATATAGGTTTTAAAAAACGTTTTAAAAACCTGTAGTATAGAAATTACAATTTATTTAGATCTGTTTTTTAAAAACCGCATCACATGTTCCTCCGGTATTGTCCGCCAACTTCGTATAATGCATGCGAGATCTGCCCAATCGAACAAACTTTGCAAACTTCCATTAAGCTGTTGAATATATTTTCGCCGGCAATAGCTTTCTGCTGAAGATCTTTTAATAGTGCAGCTGAAACCTCAGAATTTCGATTTTTAAAGGCTTCCAGAGCTGAAATTTGAAATTTTTTCTCTTCTTCTGTAGCTCTAATCACCTCCGAAGGAATAATTGTTGGCGAACCATTTTTATTTAGGAAAGTGTTTACCCCTATAATTGGATAAGTCCCGTCATGCTTTAGTGTTTCATAATAAAGAGATTCTTCCTGAATGCGGCTTCGCTGATACATCGTTTCCATAGCACCAAGAACACCTCCACGGTCATTTATTCTTTTAAACTCTTCAAGAACGGCATCCTCCACAAGTTCTGTGAGCTCCTCAATAATGAACGCTCCTTGTAAAGGGTTCTCATTTTTAGCCAACCCTAATTCGCGGTTGATAATTAGCTGAATGGCCATTGCCCTACGAACAGATTCTTCAGTAGGTGTGGTTATTGCCTCATCATAGGCATTGGTATGGAGAGAATTGCAATTATCATAAATCGCATACAGTGCCTGCAGCGTGGTACGGATATCATTAAAGTCTATTTCCTGAGCATGCAATGATCTTCCGGAGGTTTGAATATGATATTTTAATTTCTGCGAGCGATCATTCCCCTTGTATTTATGTTTTATGGCTTTCGCCCAGATTCTTCTGGCAACACGCCCAATCACCGAATATTCAGGATCAATTCCGTTCGAGAAGAAGAACGATAGGTTTGGTGCAAATTCATCAATATGCATTCCTCTGCTGAGGTAATATTCAACGAATGTAAAACCATTGCTCAGTGTAAATGCCAATTGTGAAATTGGATTAGCACCGGCTTCAGCAATATGATATCCCGAAATAGAAACCGAATAGAAGTTCCTGACCAGATTATCAATGAAGTATTTCTGGATATCGCCCATCATTCTTAATGCGAACTCAGTAGAAAATATACAGGTGTTTTGTGCCTGATCTTCTTTTAAAATATCTGCCTGTACAGTTCCTCTTACATTGGTGATGGCGAATGCTTTTATTTTGGCATACACATCTGGTGGTAATACCTGATCTCCGGTAAGTCCCAGGAGCATCAATCCCAAGCCATTATTTCCTTCAGGTAGTTCTCCCTGATAACTGGGCTTTGAAATTCCTTTCAACTTAAATAACTGATCGATTTTCACGTTGGTTTCTTCCAATAGTCCATTTTCAAGGATGTATTGCTCGCATTGCTGATCAATGGCTGCATTCATGAAGAATCCAAGTAGCATTGGTGCCGGACCATTGATTGTCATGGATACGGAAGTGGAAGGGTGACAAAGGTCGAAACCGCTATATAATTTTTTGGCATCATCCAGTGTTGCAATGCTCACACCTGAGTTACCGATCTTTCCGTAAATATCGGGCCGTAAATCCGGATCTTCACCATAGAGAGTAACCGAATCGAAAGCGGTAGATAAACGGTGGGCTGGCTGATCCAAAGACACATAATGGAATCTTTTATTGGTTCTTTCTGGACCGCCTTCGCCTGCAAACATCCGGGTAGGATCTTCGCCTTCACGCTTGAGCGGGAATACCCCGGCAGCATAAGGAAATTCTCCAGGAACATTTTCAGTTAGGATCCATCTTAATATATCTCCCCATGCCTCAAATCGCGGAAGAGAGATCTTGGGAATACGGAGTTTTGATAAGGATTCTGTGTAAAGAGATTGTTTTATCTCTTTATCGCGAACTTTATAAATGAAATGGTCTGCTTTATATTTCTTGATCGTTTGGGGCCATTCTTCCAGAAGTCGTTTGCATTCAGGATCCAGACTTTGTTCAAGTACCTGATAAATTTCTTTTAACGATTTTATGGAATCCTCTTTTTTATGTTCAGAAGCAATAGCCAAGGTGCCATGTACCTGGAAGAGTTGCTGGGCTAGTTTACATTGTTTATTTACCCAGGAATTATATTCAGCGCTTGATTCAACAATTTCTGCAAGATAGCGGGTCCGTTCGGGTGGTATAATGTAAGTTTTCTCGGATTGCTGGGCACTCATTTCCATTTTTGCATGAAAATCAAAGCCTGTTTTCTTTAAAATTGAAGCCATCAATTCTGAAAAGAGTTTGTTCATTCCCGGGTCATTGAACTGAGAGGCCATGGTTCCGATCACGGGAAGATCCTTGTCGGGGGTATCAAAAAGCTGGTGGTTACGTTTGAATTGTTTTCGAACATCTCTGATCGCATCCAATGCGCCTCGCTTGTCGAATTTATTGATAGCAACAATATCTGCGAAATCAAGCATGTCGATTTTTTCGAGCTGTGTTGCTGCTCCAAATTCGGGAGTCATCACATATAAGGCTACATCAGAATGTTCAGTAATTTCGGTATCTGACTGTCCGATGCCGGATGTTTCTACAATGATCAGGTCAAATCCAGCTGCTTTACAAATGTCAATGGATTCCTGAATATATTTTGAAAGCGCGAGGTTTGCTTGTCTGGTTGCCAGCGATCGCATATAAACCCGTGAATTATTGATGGAATTCATCCGGATTCGGTCACCTAATAATGCACCTCCTGTTTTACGTTTAGATGGATCAACTGAAATGATGGCGATGTTTTTATCAGTTTCTACCAAAAAACGTCGCACTAGCTCATCAATGAGTGATGATTTTCCGGCACCACCTGTTCCGGTGATTCCTATAACAGGGACAATTTTGCCATTGATTATTTTTTTAAGCTCTTGAAGAAATTCTTCGGTCTGTTCCGGATGGTTTTCAGCCAGCGTTATGGCAGAAGCGATGGCCTTTTTATCTTGTTTAACGATTCCTTGAAGTTCATTATTGAGGCTTGTTCTGGTCAAGAAATCGCATTGTTCTAACATGTCATTGATCATTCCTTGAAGCCCCATTTTGCGGCCGTCGTCAGGAGAGTAGATCTGGGTTATGCCATATTTTTTTAACTCGCTGATTTCATCGGGTAAAATTACTCCGCCTCCGCCAGCAAATATTTTGATGTCTCCGGCCCCTGATTCCTGCAGCAGATCGAACATGTATTTGAAGTATTCATTATGCCCACCCTGATATGAGGTCATTGCAATTCCCTGCACATCTTCCTGAATGGCGCAATTCACAACTTCTAAAACTGAACGGTTATGACCCAAGTGGATTACTTCTGCACCCGAAGATTGCAATATGCGGCGCATGATATTGATTGTAGCATCATGCCCGTCGAACAATGCAGCTGCAGTAACAAAACGTATCTTATGTTTGGGTCTATAAACTTCGTTCATTTTTGCTTTCCTGATTATCCTGTAAAGGTAAGAATAATTGGAATGCCGAATTACGTAGCAAATTTGCATGGGAATTTAAGACAGAAAGCGTTTAAGAACTTACGATTTTAAGAAATCAGCTTTTATTGTAAAATGCTTAATGGCATTTTGAGAACTTGAGTGTTTGCCGGTACCCCAGAATTTTCATTTCCTTTAATTGCCTCATTTTTTTCAACTCCTTATTTCCTGATCGTAAGGCTAGATTCGAATTGATTCTTCATACTAATTTTCTTCCGATTTGTTTTTTCATTTGGCATTTCCATCTCAAATTTCTTTTGTAAGGCATTTTTTTCTTAAAGTATATTCAAAGCATAGACTTAATTTAAGGGTAAGGCTGAATTTTGTATCTTTGCGAAAATAGAATTTTGGGAACACCTTTAGACTACGGGCATAAGAATTATAATCATTATGGCGCATACCTTAAAAATAAGTATGATGGTCAGCGTGTATATAAGATAATTGCCGATGCCGGATTTACTTGTCCCAATCGCGATGGAAGTAAGGGTTATGGCGGTTGTACCTATTGCAATGTTGATTCGTTTACGCCTGAACTTTCAAGAAGTTTGCCAACTATTCGAGAACAGATCGAGCAGGGAATGGAGCGGGCATTTAAAAATTATAGAGCTGAAAAATTCATTATCTATTTTCAGCCTAATACCAATACCTATGCCCCAACGCATTATCTAAAAATGCTTTATGATGAGGCTCTGAGTATCAACACAAACAGCATTGTTGGGTTATCGGTAGGTACCCGTCCTGATTGTATTGACTTTGAAAAACTTGCCTTACTTGAAAGCTATTCCGATCGCTTTGATGTGGATCTTGAGATGGGTATGGAGTCGATCTACGATGATACACTACTAAGGATAAATAGGGGATGCAGTCATCAGGAATTTGTCAATGCAGTTCAGTTGGCTCAAAATTCAAAAGTTGATATTTGTGTTCATACTATTTTTGGATTCCCATGGGAGACTCATGAAATGATGCTTCGCTATGCGGATGAAATAAACAGATTCCCGCAGATTAAATTTGTTAAGCTACACCATCTTCATATTGTAAAAGGATCAATCATGGGTACAAAATATAGCCGTGATCCTTTTAAAGTATTTACAATAGATGAATACACCGACTTTATAGCTGAATTTATTCCGCTCTTGCGTCCTGATATCGTTTTACAGCGCCTTTTTGGTTTGGCTGACTTTGATCTGCTGATTGCTCCGAACTGGGGCATGAAGAAATCTCAAATCCAGAGCTATATTGATAAGCGTCTGGAGGCCAAAGGAGTGATTCAAGGTAGTGCTTATAAGCCAGCTTCTGTTTTACTCGTTTGACCAGAGTTAGCTAATTATCTATTCCTACTATTACTATCTCTTCTTGATTGACTTATTTTCGACTTCGTCTTGTCTTATTAGGCTTTGCCCTTCAATCCAGTAAATCTATCGGCCCATTTATACCTTTTTTCTCAAAAATTTTATTTTTTCACCTTAATTCTTAGGTCTTAAATTAAAATATTCAAAATACAACCTATATTTTCATGATTTTATTTGCAATATTTTAAATTTTATGTCACTTATTGAACATTTTACCTGTTAAAATTTCATTTAAGATTATAAATTTCTTAAAAATTGAATATTTATTTAAAAAATATTAAAATAATAATGATTTTTTTAAAAATCATTATACATTTGTATTAAACAATAAGATTTTTGTTCTAAATATTGAAATTTTATCATGAAAGTTGGATTAAAGCAAATTTTGCCATTTTTATTTCTTGCCAGCATAGCTATAGCTGCAGTTTTTGTTCCTTCTCTTCCAGATTTTGCTGATACCGGAAAGTATAATGGAGCTGATATCGCCTGGTTGCTGGTTGCTACGGCTCTGGTATTTTTGATGACGCCGGGCTTAGCATTTTTTTACGGTGGAATGGTTCATCGTAAAAATGTTATTTCAACCATGATCAAGAGTGTAGTTGCCGCTGGGGTAGTGAGTATACTTTGGGTTACTGTAGGATTCAGTCTTTCTTTTGGTGAGAGTATTGGTGGTATTATTGGGGATCCCAGAACTTTTCTGTTCTTTCAGGGAGTCAATTCAGGTGAGCCCTGGAGTCTGGCACCAACAATTCCTTTAACACTCTTTGCATTATTTCAATTAATGTTTGCAATCATAACACCTGGTTTGGTGGTTGGTGCAGTGGCAGAACGAATTCGCTTTACATCCTATATATTGTTTATATGTCTTTTCAGTTTGCTTGTTTATGCACCAATTGCACATTGGGTATGGCATCCGGATGGATTTTTATTTAAAATGGGAGGCCTTGATTTTGCTGGAGGTGCCGTTGTTCACATTTCTGCAGGTATGGCAGCTTTAGCAGGTGCAATGGTTTTAAAACGTAGGCAAACGCATCTTAACGGACAAGAAGTCCCACCTGCAAATATTCCTTATGTTTTGATAGGAACTGGCTTATTATGGTTCGGTTGGTTTGGCTTTAATGCCGGATCTGCACTTGGCGCTAATGCTCTTGCTGTTTCAGCATTTGCAACTACTAATATTTCAGGAGCGGCCGGAGGATTATCTTGGATGTTCTTTGATGTGGTTAGAGGTAAAAAGCCATCAGTACTTGGTTTCTGTATTGGTGCAGTCGTTGGACTTGCCGCAGTAACACCCGGTGCCGGATATGTAGGGATTCCGCAGAGTATATTTATAGGATTTGTTGCAGCAATTATATCAAATCTGGCAGTTTATTGGAAAACAAAAACTACCCTTGATGATACCCTTGATGTATTTCCTTGCCATGGTGTAGGTGGTATAGTTGGGTTATTATTGACCGGTTTACTGGCAACAAAAACAGTAAATCCTGCAGGTGCTGATGGTTGGTTTTATGGGAATCATGAGTTTTTCTTTACTCAACTTAAATTAGTTACAGTCACCGTTTCCTATAGTTTTATTGTCTCATACGGTATCTTCAAATTCATCAACTTATTGCAGCCTATGCGTGTAAGCTCAGCAGAAGAGGAGGAAGGGCTTGATTCAACCCAGCACAATGAAAAATATACTCAAGGTACCTTGCTTGTAAGCAACCATGGATTTGTTTATGAAAAGGATGCAGAAGATGATTTAGAGGATGACATGGAAAATGTGAGGCATATCGTTACTGAACAAATCAAACTTAAATCTTCATAAACCAATTATAATTCACAACAGAAGCCATTGCCTAAAAGCAATGGCTTCTTTGTTTACTGAACTAGTTTATTTGCACAAGCTGAACTAGCGAAGGCTTCCGGTTTTGCTTTAAATACAAAGCCCATACTTAAGATATATCCCATAGCTTCATGAAGTGCCATGTTTGATTTGAAATTCGGATTCGTATTGATATCAGCATGAACTTCCAGATCTACATCATAAAGATCAAGTAGGTCGCAAAGGGAATAAGCACATTCGATTGATTTTTGTACTTCTGAGAGCATTCGTTCTTTAATCCCCATTTTCAAAGAAGAGCGCTCCTGATGGATATACATAAATCCACCTTTCTTTTCTCTTAAAAATACAATAACGGTCGCAAAGTCGATGATTGATCCTTTGACCTGGGAGTCTGTGCCAATACAGACCTTTAATTTGTTGCCAAGTGCATATTCGCGTTCAATTGCATGCTCAACTTCTTCAAGGATCGGGCTTTCGATGGTTTCTCCATTAAATTTCTTCCAAGTCATAAATTTTGATTCAAGATTGAATTAGTATTTAAACCGGTGCAATAAAGGAAATTACTATATAATTAAAGATAGGTGATTATCTTTCAACCTATCGGCCCAAGTATGTTATTTATTTGTTAACATTTTAACAATGAGGAGTTAGACTATTTTGGACATCCTATTAGACTTCTGGCTGTGTCCTTTGGTTGGCTCTGCATTCAAGAATTCTTATTTACCAACTGATGATTTATATGGAACGGTGATCATACCGAATAGCGCTCTAATTGGTATGATCACTGCCCAGAATCTTAATCAGTTAGTTTCTTATACCTGATCCGGTGAGGTTGATCGTCACCAGTGCGTTTTTTTCTGTTCTCTTCGTATTCAGAATAATTTCCTTCAAAATAATAAACTTGCGAATTGCCTTCAAAGGCCAAGATATGGGTACAAACCCTATCCAAAAACCAGCGATCGTGTGAAATGATAACAGCACATCCCCCGAAATTTTCGAGTCCTTCTTCCAGTGCTCTTAAGGTGTTTACGTCAATATCATTGGTAGGCTCATCTAAAAGGAGGACGTTTGAGCTTTTCTTAAGTGTTATTGAAAGATGCACTCTGTTTCTTTCTCCCCCTGAAAGCACGGAAACTTTTTTCTGTTGGTCTGCACCATTGAAGTTAAATTTGGAAACATAAGCTCTTGAGTTAACCGGTCGGTTCCCTAATAAGATTGTTTCCTGGCCATCAGTAATATTTTCCCAAACCGATTTCTCCGGATCTAGATCGTCATGCATCTGGTCAACATATCCCAAGGCTACGGTCGGGCCCACTCTAAATGAACCACTATCAGGAGTTTCTTGTCCTGTAATCAATCTAAACAAAGTAGTTTTCCCTGCACCATTTGGTCCGATGATTCCAACAATTCCAGCAGGTGGAAGAGAGAAACTGAGGTTTTCAAACAATAGTTTATCCCCATAAGCCTTGGTAACATCCTGCGCTTCGATCACCAGGTTTCCTAATCTTGGCCCTGGTGGAATGAACAGCTCCAGTTTATCTTCTCTTTCCTTGGTGTCTTCAGAAGCAAGTTTTTCATAATTTGATAAACGAGCTTTTGACTTGGCATGCCGTGCTTTGGGTGCCATCCGAACCCATTCAAGTTCTCTTTCAAGTGTTTTTTGGCGCTTGCTTTCAGTCTTTTCTTCTGAGGCTAGTCTTTTAGCTTTCTGATCAAGCCATGATGAGTAATTTCCTTTCCATGGAATACCTTCGCCACGGTCAAGTTCAAGGATCCATCCTGCTACGTTATCAAGGAAGTACCTATCGTGCGTAACGGCGATTACCGTACCTTTATATTGTTTCAGATGCTGTTCCAACCAGTCGATACTCTCCGCATCAAGGTGGTTGGTAGGCTCATCGAGTAATAAAACATCAGGTTCTTGAAGTAAGAGGCGACATAATGCTACTCTTCTGCGCTCTCCGCCTGACAAAGTGGCAATTTTGCTATCCGGCTCAGGACAGCGCAATGCGTCCATTGCCCGTTCAAGTTTACTATCTAGCTCCCAGGCCCCGCAAGCATCGATCTGGTCCTGTAATTCTCCTTGCCGAGCAAGAAGTTTATCCATTTCGTCTGCATTTTCATATACTTCTGGAAGACCAAATTTTTCATTGATCTCCTCATATTCCTTTAATATAGCAGTTGTTGAGGCAACACCCTCTTCAACTACCTCTCGTACCGTTTTTTGGGCATCAAGGAGCGGTTCCTGAGCCAAATACCCAACAGTATAGCCTGGAGCAAACACCACATCCCCTTGGTATGATTTGTCTAATCCGGCAATGATCTTGAGCACGGATGACTTTCCAGAGCCATTTAGTCCGATTACCCCGATCTTTGCACCATAGAAAAACGATAGATAGATATTCTTAAGTACTTGTTTCTGTGGAGGATAAATCTTATTTACCCCGGCCATAGAAAAGATTATTTTTTCGTCTGACATTTGTATCGATTATTGATCTCCAAATATCGTATTTTAGTCAGAGACATGTCAACTTTATTATGTTATATGTCCAGAAAACCTTTTTTGATAAAATGGCGTAATTGTTGATAAATGTTTCAGAATTCATATAGTTATTAATCTAATAATTTAATAGATTAGGGCGTTGATACATACAGAAAGGTAATATAATGGAAGCTAAATTTTCCCCACGCGTCAAAGACGTGATATCATATAGCCGGGAAGAAGCCCTGCGTCTAGGACACGATTATATTGGAACAGAGCATTTACTGCTGGGTCTCATCAGGGAAGGAGATGGCATGGCAATAAAAATATTAAAGGGTGCGGGTATTGATACAGCCAGATTACGAAAGTCTGTTGAAGATTCTGTCAAGGGAACTTCCAGTACAACTGTGAATCTTGGAAATATTCCATTGACCAAGCAAGCTGAAAAAGTTTTGAAGATCACTTATCTCGAAGCAAAAATATTTAAAAGTGACATCATAGGTACTGAGCATTTATTGTTGTCAATCCTTCGGGATGAAGATAATATTGCTTCTCAGATCCTGCAGCAATACAATGTCAATTATGATATTTTCAAGGTTGAAGTAGAAAATAATAAGGAAGGCTTCCGTGATGAAGCTCCGGGAGGGTCACCTGCTGGTGATGATGATTTCAGAGAAGAAGAAAGCTTCAGCCAGCCTAAAAAGGTTTCTGATATTAAATCAAAAACTCCGGTTCTTGATAATTTTGGCCGCGATTTGACCAGAGCTGCCGAAGATGGAAAATTGGATCCTATTGTTGGTCGTGAAAAAGAAATTGAGCGCGTTTCTCAGATCTTATCGCGTCGTAAAAAGAATAATCCAATTCTTATTGGTGAGCCGGGTGTTGGTAAATCTGCCATTGCAGAGGGGCTTGCTCTTAGAATTGTTCAGCGTAAAGTTTCACGTGTGCTATTTAATAAGAGAGTTGTTACGCTTGATCTTGCTTCATTGGTTGCCGGTACAAAATACCGGGGTCAATTTGAGGAAAGAATGAAGGCAGTAATGAATGAGCTAGAGAAATCGCCAGATGTAATTCTCTTTATCGATGAGATTCATACTATTGTAGGTGCTGGTGGTGCTTCTGGTTCTCTGGATGCATCGAATATGTTCAAACCGGCTTTAGCTCGTGGCGAAATTCAATGTATTGGAGCAACAACTTTGGATGAGTATCGCCAATTCATTGAAAAGGATGGTGCTCTAGATAGGCGTTTCCAGAAAGTGATGGTAGAGCCTGCAACTCCTGTTGAAACCATTGAAATTCTGAATAGAATTAAAGAAAAATATGAAGAGCATCACGGTGTAACTTATACTGATGAAGCAATCAATGCATGTGTTAGCTTAACCTCAAGGTATATTACAGATCGCTTTCTACCTGATAAGGCTATTGATGCGCTTGATGAATCTGGTTCTCGTGTTCACCTGACTAATATTCATGTTCCACAAAATATTATTGATGTGGAGCAGAAAATTGAAGAAATCAAGATCGAGAAGAATAAAGTTGTTCGTAGTCAGAAGTATGAAGAAGCAGCTAAACTTCGTGATACCGAAAAAAACTTACTTGAAGAGCTTGAAAAAGCGAAAAGTGAGTGGGAGGCTGAAACAAAAACAAATCGTTATACCGTAACTGAGGATAATGTTGCGGAAGTTGTTTCTATGATGACTGGAATTCCTGTTCAGCGCGTTGGACAAGCTGATAGCATTAAATTGCTTGGGATGTTTGATGCGATCAATAGTAGGGTTATTGGTCAGGAAGATGCAGTAAAGAAATTAACAAAAGCAATTCAGCGTACCCGTGCGGGATTGAAAGATCCTAAAAAGCCAATTGGCTCATTCATTTTTCTTGGACCGACTGGTGTTGGAAAAACCGAGTTAGCCAAAGAATTGGCCCGCTTCATGTTTGATACCGAGGATGCTTTGATTCAGGTAGATATGAGTGAGTACATGGAGAAATTTGCTGTTTCACGTTTGGTTGGAGCGCCTCCAGGATATGTGGGATATGAAGAAGGCGGACAGCTGACTGAAAAAGTAAGAAGAAAACCTTATGCGGTTATATTGCTTGATGAGATTGAAAAAGCTCACCCTGACGTGTTCAATATTCTGCTGCAAGTGCTTGATGAAGGGCAGCTGACCGATAGTTTAGGACGTAAGGTGGACTTTAGAAATACCATCATCATCATGACATCAAATATTGGTGCCCGTCAATTAAAAGATTTCGGTCAGGGCGTTGGTTTTAGTACTGGTGCAAAGGCATCGCAGGCAGATACTTATTCGAGAGGTGTTATTGAAAATGCGTTGAAACGCGCTTTTGCTCCTGAGTTCCTGAATCGTGTGGATGATGTGGTTGTATTCAATTCATTAACTAAGGAACATATATTCAAGATCATCGATATTGAACTTAAAGCTTTATTCGACCGGATCCAAAGTCTGGGTTATACAATTAAACTTACAGATGCGGCCAAAGATTTCATAGCAGAGAAGGGATACGATTCTAATTTTGGTGCCCGTCCTTTGAAACGTGCTATTCAAAAACATCTGGAAGACCCGATTGCTGAAGAGATCCTTAAAGGGGAACTGACAGAAGGAGATACAATGGAGGTAGATTATGATAAGGAAAAAGAAGAGATCCTTATCCTAGCCAAAACCAAAAGTACTAAAAGGAAGAAAGAAGAAAAGAAAGAGGAATAATCTATTTTAATTGACTATCTCCTAAAAAGGGCTGACAGATGCAACTGTCAGCCCTTTTTTTGCGTCATCATTTAATAGGATTTTCCTGTATGAGTATTATGAATCCGACATAATTAAAATACACATTTAACTCACAAAGGAATATTTTTTTAAATCATCAAAGGGTCTTTTTTTTTAGATGTGTACGGTGTTTAGAGCGTTAGGGATCGAAGTGGAAATCCTTTTTATGCGAAGCAGAAAAAGATTGTAACGTAGAGCCCGACCCGCCCAAGCGGGTAACGCCCAGAGTATTATTAAATTCAGAACAGAAATTAATCTTAAAGCTCAAACTATAAAAACTCCCCAATTTACACATCAATAAACATACTTATGTGCAATTGAGAATGAGAAAATTTCTAATTCTATTCTTCAGATATTAACCCTCACCATTCTCAACCCCTAAACGATACATCACGTCATCGCTTACGCCAGTAGATGAATATCCTCCATCGTGGAACAGGTTCTGCATGGTAACCATGCGGGTCAGATCCGAGAATAATGTAATACAATAGTCGGCACATGATTCTGCATCAGCATTACCCAAAGGGGCTATTGCATCTGCATAGTCATAAAAACTGCCAAAACCTTTAATACCTGTACCGGCAGTGGTTTTGGTTGGTGATTGAGAAACAGTATTGATTCGTACTTTTTTGTCAAGACCGTAATGATAACCGAAACTTCTGGCTATTGATTCAAGCATTGCCTTGATATCGGCCATATCAGTATAAAAAGGGTAGGTACGCTGTGCAGCCATATACGTAAGTGCTACCACACTTCCCCATTCATTAATAGCATCTAGTTTTTTTGCAACACTCAGCATTTTATGTAATGACATCGCTGAAACGTCAATTCCCTTTTGAAAATATTCATAGTTTAACTCAGGGTAAGGGATCTTTTTTCGGATATTCACGCTCATTCCAATGGAGTGAAGAACAAAATCAATTTTTCCACCCAAGATTTCCTGTGATTGTGTAAATAAGTTGGTTAGGTCTTCTACACTTGTTGCATCAGCAGGTACGATCTGTGAATTGGTTGCTTCAGCCAGTTTGTTGATTTCGCCCATTCGCATGGCAATTGGTGCATTGGTCAGAACGAATACAGCGCCCTCTTCATGAGCTTTCTCTGCAACTTTCCAGGCTATTGAATTTTGATCTAAAGCACCTGAAATTATTCCTCTTTTACCTTTCAGTAAGTTATACATATAATTAATTTTTGTTTTTTGTCGTAAATAAAAAGCTAAAGTTATTATTAATCTCTAATTCTTAAACTCTTTAAAATTTAAACAGTAATTCACGTGCATTTTGAATGGCCGATTGGCTAGGATGATCCCCGCTTAACATCTTGGCAAGCTCTAATATCCGTTCTTCTTCGTCGAGTTTAGTAATATTTGTATTGGTGATTTCGTCTTTTTCATTTTTGTACACCCGGAAATGGGTATCCCCCTTACTTGCTATCTGAGGTAAGTGTGTTATTGCAATCACTTGCATGTTTTTTGATAGCCTTTCCATGATATTGCCAACCTTTAAGGCAATCTCGCCAGAAATTCCAGTGTCAATCTCATCAAAAATTATAGTGGGAAGCGCCGTATGAACCGCAATGAGTGATTTGATGCTCAGCATCAGTCTTGAAAGTTCACCGCCTGAAGCAACTTTGTTCATGGGTAATGGCGACTGGCCTTTATTTGCACTGAATAAAAATCGAATCTGATTATTTCCGTTCTGGTCAAACTTTCCTTCCGGCAAAGTGTCGTTTACAACCTGAAGTACAGCATTGGGCATTCCTATCTCGGCAAGCGTGTTCATGACCTGCGTTTCAACTTTTGGAATACATTCAGTTCGGGATTTACCCAATTGTACAGAAAGGTCAAGCACTTCCTGGTAAAGCTTATCCACTTCAATTTTTAGTTTTTCAATATCTTCATCTGCAAACAGAATGCTGTTGAGCTTATTTGAGATTTCATCGCGAATTGCAATTAGCTCGATTTCTGAACCTGCACGATGTTTTTTCTGAAGTGAATAGATCAAATCAAGACGATTGCTCACCTCTTGCAGACGTGCTTCATTGATCAGGCTACTTTGCTCTATTCGTTCAATCTCAGAAAGTATATCTTTTATTTCAATCAGGCAGCTGTTAAGACGCTCGGTCAGACTGCTTATTTCAAAATTGTATTTTTCTGCATTTGCCAGATTAACCACGGCTTCTTTGATCTGCACAATGGCTGAGGGCTCCGTTTCACTCAGAACAGATATAGAAGACACTAAACTTTTCTTGATATCTTCTGCATGGGTTAATGAATCTAGCTCTTGTTCAAGTCCAGCCTGTTCACCTGCGATGAGGTTAGCTTTTTCCAACTCGTCAAACTGAAATTGAAAGTAATCCAGGTCAGACTTTGATTTTTCGCTTTGGTTGATGAGCTCTTTCAGAAGAGCCTGTGATTTTTTATAGGATTTATAAACCTCGCGATAATTATTTAAGAGGTTTTGATTTCCCGCAACTGTATCAATCACCAATAGTTGAAAATCCTCATCATTGATCTCCAAAGTAGCATGTTGTGAATGGACATCAATCAGCTTTTCGCCGAGTTTTTTTAAGGTTGTGAGATTTACAGGTGTATCATTTATAAATGCTCTTGTTTTACCATCCGAAGAGATCTCTCTTCTTAAAACAGTTTCCAGATCATAATCCAGATCATTCTCAGCAAAAAACTCATTCAGTTGAAATCCGTTCAGGTGAAAGGTTCCTTCAATTACACACTTTTTTTGCTGATTGAAGAAATACTTGCTTTCGGCACGCTGGCCTAGTATCAATGATAATGCTCCAAGGATAATTGATTTACCTGCTCCGGTTTCTCCGGTCATGATATTTAACTCCTTAGAAAAGGAAATATCCAGGTTATCAATTAAGGCATAATTTTTAATTGCCAGTCGCTTGAGCATGTAATTGGTAAAGTTTGATCTAAATTAATAATTAGGTTTGAATGGCTTAGAAATTTGAGGCTTATTCTTACCTCGTTTTATTTAATGCTTCGTACTTTAAACTATTTGCCGGATCAATCACCGATAAAACACTGAAGGCTTTTATTCTATCCTGAGGATCAGCGGAACTTAAAATGTTGATGATTTCATCAGATTTTGCCGTAAAAAAAATTTGATATAATACAGAGCCTTGTTTTTGTTTATCAATCTTTTGAATCTGTGGAATAATTGATAATACTGCTTTCAGACCTTTCGATTTGTTTTCGGCCATCACATCCAAGCCATCTCTATGATAAATATAGATACTTTCACGAATTGGATTGTATGATTTGTTTGTAAGGTTCTCTACTAGCCAAAATCGATTGCGTAAATTTTCAAATGCCTTCCATCCTGCATTTGGAGCATTTTGGGCATTGTTCAAAACGGTTTGAGCTTTCAGAAAATAGGGGTTTCCTCCAAATTTTGAAAATGAATCATAATCCATACCGGTAATGATATAGGCATAAAATGCCAGCAGGGAGCTTAAGTTACTGATGTAATTTTGGTCTGAAAAATCGAGGGCCTGACCCTCAGAATAGGTAAATCCAAAATCTTTATCACTGATGTTTAATAAGGTACTGTTGTAACTGCTATTAAATACCGGCCTGTTTGATTGGATCTGTGCTTCAGCTTTAAAATTACTTGAGCCATCCCAATCTGTAATTGTAATTACGAAATTGCAATCAATGCGCTCTTGAGGCTTTAATGCATCCGTTGTCCACCTTCTTTCATTTAAGAAATCCTTAATGCTTGTTTCAAGAATATCCAGAACACGTTTGTTTGAATTGGATAACTGTGGTGCAAGTATTTGGACACGAGCATTCAAGTCCTGTGAAAAAATTACAGGAGAATTGACCAGAAGCATAAAGAGCAGCAGGAGGCGTTTCATTGTAATAAATCTAAGACTTTTTTACAGATATCTACAGCGACTTCATTCTTTGGTTTAAGATCAAAGCTTTCCTTATGATGATCGCGATCAATGATTGTTATTTTGTTGTTGTCATTTTTGAAAGCACCACCCTCATCGTTTAAAGAGTTTAAAACTATGAAGTCAAGATTTTTCTTTTCAAGCTTCTTGATTGCATTGGCTACCTCATTGTCTGTCTCGAGTGCAAAACCAACCAGGATTTGTCCTGATTTTTTTTTCTGACCAAGTGTAGTCAATATATCAGAAGTTTTAACTAGTTCTAATTCGAATGATGAGCTATCTTTTTTTATTTTTAATGTTGATACTTCTTTGGGACGGTAATCTGCAACAGCTGCGCTGAGTATAGAAATATCTGTGCCCTTGAAACTAGAGAGAGAAGCTTCCAGCATTTCCTTAGCAGAAGTAACATCTATTCTAAGAATACTTTTGTCTGACAATTTTAATGCGCTGGGGCCACTTATGAGCGTAACACTTGCTCCTAGAGCCGACAGCTCTTCGGCAATGGCATATCCCATTTTACCTGAAGAATGATTCCCAATAAACCTGACCGGATCAATAGCTTCGTAGGTGGGCCCTGCTGTGACTAATGCTTTTTTACCGGCTAGAGGAAGTTTTTTTTTTAGTTCCTGACTTATTAGTTCGATGATTTCTTCAGGTTCTGCCATTCGTCCTTCGCCGGTGAGTCCACTCGCCAATTCGCCGTATGCAGGTTTTATCATAAAGTTGCCGTTGCTGATCAAGGAATCGATATTTTTTTGCGTAGCCGGATGTTTCCACATATCTAGGTCCATTGCAGGAGCCAAGTAAACCGGACATTTAGCTGAGAGATAAACTGCCGCCAGGAGATTGTCGCATAAGCCATTTGCAAATTTAGCCAGTGTATTTGCAGTGGCAGGAGCAATGATAAGGATATCTGCCCAAAGGCCCAGTTCTACATGATTATTCCAGCTTCCGGTTTTCGGATCGAAATATTCTGTTAGAATAAGATTTTTTGAAAGGGTTGATAAAGTTAAAGGTGTTATGAAATTACAGGCATCGCTGGTCATAACAATCTTGACATTTGCACCTTCTTTAATTAGCAGTCGTGTTAAAGAAGCAGATTTATAGCTAGCTATACTTCCGCAGACGCCAAGTAAAATATTTTTATTTGTAAGCATAGGGCATGGAGTCTACCCATCTGAAAGCTTGCATGTGGCATAGTACCATAAGTACCATGCCTCTATGCTTTAGTTTTGCTCTTTAGAAGGATTGCGGTAATAAACCTTATTGTGTAAAAACTCATCAACTGCAATCAACGAAGGCTTAGGCATACGCTCATAATGTTTCGAGATTTCAATTTGCTCACGATTCTCGAACACTTCTTCTAAATTATCATTTGAAGATGCAAATTCAGCCAATTTACCATGAAGTTCTTCCTTCAGGTTACTTGCAATCTGGTTAGCACGTTTACTAATGATTACAATTGACTCGTATATATTGTCGGTTGTTTTATCTAACTCACGAACATCACGTGTTACTGTGCTGTTTGGAATAACTGGTTTGGTAGTATTCATTTTATTTGTTTTTAGTTTCTTCGTTTTTTGTAGTTTCTACAGACTGAGCTTTTGTTGCTGCTTCTACAGCTTTTGCTTTGTCTTGTAATATTTTCATTTCAGCTTCCTGCATGGCAATTAGCTTTTTTACCTCCACAATAGCTTTTTCAGAATTCTTCTTTATTTCTTCTCCGTCTTTTAAATATTTACTAGATGGATAGTTTTTTGCAAACTCAGTAAACAAGTTGATGGCTTCAATGTAACGCACTTCTTGTTTCATTTCTAAACTAGCTTTAGCATACATAGCTTGAGCTTTAATTGTTAAAAATTCCATTTCTTCAGCAAATTTAGTGTCCGGAAAATCGCTAGCTGAATTTCTGAAAGCAATAACTGCTGATTTATAGTCGCCGATATCCAAAAAAAGCCTCGCATTGGCATAAGATTTTATCTCCAATTTATCGCGCAGATTACTTATTAATTTACTTGCTTCAGCTACTCGTTCACTTTTAGGGTGCAGGTTAATAAATAGCTGCAATGATTCAATAGCTTTGATTGTATTTTCCTGATCCAAAGAAAAAACTGGTGATTCAAGGTAAAAACAATAGGCTGACATAAATCGACATTCTTCAGCTTTTGCACTGGAAGCATAGGTATCAGCAAATGTTTTAAAATGGTATCTGGCCGTTGTATAGTCTCTTAGCTTATAATTAGTGTATGCAAAATAATAGGAAAGATCTTCAGCTTCTGCGGTTCCGCGATATTTTTGAACTAGGACATCAAATAAACCCAAGGCTTTACTGTAGTCTTTTTTATCGTATAAACGCACAGCTTCGCGGTATTTTTTGGCCGTATCGCTGCTTGCTAGTAATTTTTCATATTTGCTTTTGCAACCTGCAAATGCAACTATAACTAATAGTAATATGCTTAGGGTTAATTTAAGCTTGTTTTTGAACATTCTGCAAAGATAATGTAAATCGGTAAAACATCAATTATATTTATGACTAATATATGTTTCTTGACATATATGTAGCTGCGAATGTATTTCTTTACTTTATTTCCCCCACAACTTTAACAGATTTTAACAATTTGGTATTTTTTTGAAAAGGCAATTACTCCTGATTATCAAGAGCCAAGAACCAGGAACCAAGACAAAGGATCAAAGAACAAGGACAATTCAGTGCTCATTTGAGATTGACTGCTTTTTCCTGATAACTGATAACTGATAACAGATAACTAAAAAGAGCCAAGAATCAAGACAAAGGATCAAAGACAAAGGACAATTCAGTGCTAATTTGAGATTTCTTGCTTTTTTCTGATAACTGATAACAGATAACTAAAAAGAACCAAGAGCCAAGATCAAAGACAAAGGACAATTCAGTGCTAATTTGAGATTTACTCCCTTTTTCTGATAACTGATAACAGATAACTGACAACTAACCAAGTAACCACTAACCAACAGACAACACATAGGCTATAACATTTTTTCGTATTCGTTTACAGGCAGTTAGGGTTTGGGTTTAAAGAAAAGTGTTGATCTGTTGCGTGCTGTGGTTTATTTTGTTAGCTTTGCAACCCGCACAGAAAGGGATGTGTTGTTGTTGTTTGTGTTTAGGGTTGTATTAGGAGGGTGAGTGG
>CAMDKO010000038.1 GCA_945901155.1 Pedobacter schmidteae | reverse complement strand
TTTGATACCTTTGTACCAAACTTAGTTGTGTGTAATTTTTCGTCATAGTAAACCAAAGGTTGCACTACTTTGTCAAATGGCAAAATGACCTCAAAATCATTTTGTCATTTGTTTCGAAAAATTGCACTAATCAGTTGAACTCAGCTTATACTAATCTAATTTTATTCTAAGTTAACTTTTTCACAAACAAGTTATCTGTCAATTCATTCAACAGTTCAGTAATGCTTTTCTTTAAAATGGGATGAAGCAGATTTGGAGCAATTTCACTTAATGGCATCAGACTAAACCTCCTAACTGATAAATAAGGATGTGGTATTACAAGATTCGCAGTGTTTACAATTTGATCTTCATACAAAAGAATATCAATATCAATTGTTCTAGAACCCCATTTTTCGATCCGTTGACGACCTAAAACATTTTCTATCTTTAAAATAGCTTTGAGTAGACCTGTAGGACTCAGGCTTGTTTTTAATTCGATTACCTGGTTTATAAAATCGGGCTGATCAAGATTACCCCAGGCGGCTGTTTGATACAAGGATGATTTTGAACTGATCGTTCCAAGCTTACATTCAATTTCTAAAATTGCATCAGAAAGATATTTTCTGCAGTCGCCGAGATTACTGCCAAGCAAAATGTAGGTTGTATACATATAATTAATAAAGCCTGTGTAACAAATTGCCAAAAACTAAATCTATATATTTGTTATTTGCATAGATAAAGTATTTACCCCTTATATGAAAGAGTTTTTCAAATTTGTTTTTGCCTCAATGTTAGGCTTCGTTCTATCATTTTTTGCAGTTTTATTGCTGCTTATAGTTTTTGTAACAGCGATAGTATCAACAGCTGGAAGCGATGGGCAAGTAAGCGTAGCTTCAAATAGTGTACTGCATGTTAGTCTTGATTATCCGATCAAAGAAAGAACAGACAAAAACCCCTTTGCAGAACTCAGTTTCCTTGGGCTTGAAAACAAGAAAAAATTAGGATTAAACGAAATTCTTGAGGGTATTGAGGAAGCAAAATCAGATGATCATATCAAAGGAATTTATCTTGATGCCTCTTCATTAGAATCAGGCATGGCAACAATGGAAGAAATCAGAAATGCATTGATTGACTTCAAGAAAAGTGGGAAATTCATAATCGCCTATAGCGAAGTATATTCGCAAGGTGCCTATTATCTGGCAACTGCTGCCGATAAAATATACCTTAACCCTGAAGGGATGATAGATTTTAGTGGGCTAAGCTCCGAGATCATGTTTTTTAAAGGGGCTCTAGACAAGCTGGATATTGAAGCACAGATCATTAAAGTTGGAACCTATAAAAGTGCTGTAGAGCCATTTATTCTTGATAAAATGAGTGAGCCAAATAAGCAGCAGGTTAATAGTTTCTTAGGTTCAATGTACGATCATTTCCTTTCAGAGATATCTAGAAGCAGAAAAATTCCAAAAAACACACTGTTTTCTATAGCTGACAGCGCTAAGATCAGAGCTCCAAAAGATGCTTTAACCTATAAAATGGTTGACGGACTTATGTACAAAGATGAGGTTCTAGATGAACTTAAAAAACTTACTAAAATCGATAAAAAGAAAGAAATTGAATCAGTAAGCCTCGAAGAATATGCACCCGCAGAAGACAAAAAAGAAGAATCATCACAAAACAGAATAGCCGTAATTTATGCTAATGGCGAAATAATGAGTGGTGAAGGTGATGATGAAACTATGGGTTCAGAAAGAATTTCTAGAGCAATTAGGAAAGCTCGTACTGATGATAAAATTAAGGCTATTGTACTTAGAGTAAATTCTCCAGGGGGAAGTGCTCTGGCATCTGATGTTATTTGGCGTGAAACTGTACTAGCGAAAAAATCAAAGCCCTTAATAGTATCAATGGGTGATCTTGCCGCTTCAGGAGGATATTATATCGCTTGTGCAGCAGATACGATCTTTGCACAGCCCAATACGATCACCGGATCGATCGGTGTATTTGGTATCATTCCGAATATGCAAAAATTCTTCAATAATAAGCTCGGGATAACCTTTGATGGAGTTCAAACAGGAAAGTTTGCAGATCTAGGAACCGTAAGCAGACCATTAACAGATGCAGAGCGAATGATCTTTCAACTAGAAGTCAATAAAACCTACAATACATTTACAAAAAAAGTAGCTGATGGACGTAAAAAATCACAATCTTACATTGACAGCATTGGCCAAGGAAGAGTATGGAGTGGAACAGAAGCCCTAAAAAAGGGTCTTGTAGATCGATTAGGTAATATTGATGACGCAATTGCATCTGCAGCAAAAAAAGCAAAGATTAAAGACTATAAAATCGTTAAATACCCTGCACAGGTAGATCCAATTACTTCATTATTTGACAACTCCGCAGATAAAGTAAAAGCTTATTTTGTAAAAAGTGAATTAGGCGATAATTTTATTTATTACGAACAAATGAAATCAGCACTTAACCTTTCTGGAGTTCAGGCGCGGATACCTTATAACATTCAAATAAAATAATCATTCATATTTTTATTAAAAAAAAATCACATACCCTTCCCTTTACAGGGAAGGGTTGTTTATTTTTGGATGTATGGAAAACAAAATCATTGTAAGGACTTTAAGATTGTTAAGTTCTTTATTGGAATTACACAATGAAAATCCATTTAAAGTAAAGTCTGTAGCAAATGCAGCATTTAAAGTAGACAAACTCCCCTATCCTATTAATACCAGGAGTCTGGCTGAAATGGAGCAGGTAGACGGACTTGGGAAAAGTATTGCCGGCAAAATAAATGAGCTTATACAAACTAATTCCATTCAGGAACTAGCAGAGCTGATTAAGCTAACTCCCCCTGGAATCATTGAAATGATGCAGATCAAAGGAATTGGGCCGAAAAAAATTCTAGTGATATGGAAAGATTTAGGTATTGATACGGTTGGAGAACTTTATTATGCCTGTAATGAAAATAGGCTGATTGAAGCTAAAGGTTTTGGACTAAAAACACAGGAAGAGATCAAACAAAAGATAGAATTCAATATGGCCAGCAATGGCCGATTTCTATATGCAAAAGTTGAAAATTTGGCAGAAGAACTCTTAAATCTGGCTAAAAAGGAATTTAATACCGAACAAATCTATATTACAGGCCAATTCAGAAGAAAATGTGAGATCATCGATAGCATTGACTTTCTAGTTCTTGGCCAAGCAAGTGAAGAAATTAAGGAAAGGCTTATCCTTAATGGGCTTGAAAATGCTGAATTAAATGGTCAGGAAATAAAATGCAACACCGAATCAGGGCTTAGTATTTACTTCTCTTTTTGCAATTCAGAAGAATTAGGCAAAAAACTGATTATAAAAACAGGAAGCGAAGAACATATCAATTCTATTTTTTCAATACTTGGAGAGGCTGATCTAAAAGATAAGTCCGAAAAACAGATCTACGAAGTTGCAGGTTTATCTTTTATTGAACCAGAATTACGTGAAGGAACTAATGAAATTGAACTAGCTAAATCAAATAAACTTCCTGAACTCATTGAATACGCAGACCTTAAAGGAAGTTTACACAATCACAGTACCTGGAGTGATGGAATTCACACGTTAGAAGAAATGTCATCCTATTGCAGAAATGAATTAAATCTGGAATACTTTGGAATTTGTGATCATTCAAAATCGGCATTCTATGCCAATGGGCTTAGTGAGTTACGTGTAGCTGCCCAGCATCGTGAAATTGATGAATTGAATTTAAAATTGGCACCTTTCAAAATATTTAAGGGGATAGAATCAGATATACTTTATGACGGTTCACTTGATTATTCCGATGAAGTACTTTCAAGTTTCGATTTCGTAGTAGCTTCAGTTCATTCCATTTTAAATATGACTGAAGAGAAAGCTACAGAAAGGTTAATAAAAGCGATTGAAAACCCCTATACAACAATTCTTGGACACCCAACAGGAAGATTACTTCTTAGCAGAAGTGGTTATCCAATTAACCATAAAAAGGTTATAGATGCCTGTGCAGCGAGCAATGTCATTATTGAGATCAATGCCAATCCCTTAAGGCTTGACCTAGATTGGCGCTGGCACCAATATGCAATTTCAAATGGAGTACTTTTATCAATAAATCCGGATGCACATCGGGTTGAGGGGCATCTTGATATGAAATATGGTACCTTAATAGCCAGAAAAGGTGGAATAAGTAAATTAAACTGTCTGAATGCGATGAATCTTGAGCAAATTTGTAGAGTTTTTGAGCAACAAAAAACAAAGCTTCATCTTGAAAAATAAGAATCTTAAAATACTGGTCATTCGCTTTAGCTCAATTGGGGATATTGTACTTACAAGTCCTGTTGTGAGATGTCTGAAAGAACAAATTAAAGGTCTTGAACTTCACTATCTAAGTAAAAAATCATTTGAAGCAGTTTTGGTAGGAAATCCACATATTGACAAGCTTCATTTTTTTGAAAACTCACTTTCTGAATGCATAGCAGAGCTTAAAAAAGAGAAATTTGATCATGTAATTGATCTTCACCATAATTTAAGGACCTTACTAATCAAAACCAGCCTTGGGATTAATTCCAGATCATTTGATAAGCTAAATTGGCAGAAATGGTTATTGGTTAATTTTAAAAAAAATATACTTCCTACAGAACATATTGTTGACAGGTATCTCAAGACCACAGAATTTCTTGGAGTTAAAAATGATGGAAAAGGTCTTGATTATTTTTTAACTAATGAATATGACCTGAAAAACATGTTACCTGAGTCACATTTTAATTTTATATCTGTGGTAATTGGGGCTCAGCATGATACAAAACGATTGCCTGTTGATAGATTAATAGAGTTATGCAGTAAAATCGATCATCCTGTGGTATTGTTAGGAGGCCTGGAGGATGCGGAACGGGGTGAAAAAATTTCACTAAAAGCAGGTAAACATGTATTTAATGCATGCGGAAAATTCAAGCTTGACCAAAGTGCATTCCTGATAAAAATGTCTGAAAAAGTAATTAGTCACGATACAGGGTTAATGCATATAGCAGCAGCGTTTAATAAGCAAATTTTATCCATTTGGGGCAACACCGTTCCTGAATTTGGAATGTATCCTTATAAAGTTGATCATTCATACTTTTTTGAGGTTAAGGAGCTTAGCTGCCGTCCTTGTTCAAAAATTGGACACGAAACTTGTCCTAAAGGTCATTTTAACTGTATGAATCATATAAATTTGAACTTAGTAATTGATCAGGCAAATGGCTAAAACATTATTATTGATTAGACATGCCAAATCAGATTGGGGAGATTTAATGCTTTCTGATTTTGAAAGGCCATTAAATCATAGAGGAGAAATAAATGCGCCTGAAATGGCCAAAAGGCTTGCCAAAAGAGAATTATTTCCTCAGCAATTTATTAGCAGTCCTGCCCTTCGTGCCATAACTACTGCAAAATACTTTGCAAAAGAACTCCATATAAATTCTGCGGATATCATACAAGAGAAAGATATCTATGATGCTTTAACAAATTCCCTACTAGAAGTAGTAAATAACCTGGATGAAAGTTCCAATTTTACAGCCTTATTCGGTCATAATCCAGGAATAACAGGCTTAGTTAATTATCTAAGTAATCAAGAGATATCTCATTTGCCAACATGCGGAATGGCACTCATTAAATTTCCATTTGATCAATGGAAAATGGTAAGCAGTGGTACTGGAGAGCTGGTATTTTTTGATTTCCCCAAAAACGATAATTTAATATAAAATACTACTGTACCAATTTATAGACCTTGCCTGGCAAGGAAATAATATTTCCTTTCATTTCCATCCCAAGAATAGTAACTGCTAGTCTGCTCTGTTGCAATCCGGTTAGGAAAGACAATTCATCTATAGCTACACTCCCTTTTGAAGAAAGAACATTGGCAATAATCTGTTCATCTGCTGATAAATTGAGTGGCAAACTTAATTGGGGTTTAGCTGGTACTTCAATATCCCTATTCCATCCCATGATATATTCAATATCTTCAACCTTGGTGATCAGATTGGCGCGATGTGTTTTAATGAGATGGTTACATCCTAGACTAAATTCATCATTAATCCTTCCGGGGAATGCAAAAACATCTCTATTATATGAATTTGCAAGCTCTGCAGTGATCAGGGCTCCTCCTTTTATACTTGCTTCAATTACGATGGTAACATCCGATAAGCCTGCAATTATTCGATTCCGCTTTGGGAAATTCTGAGTTATTGGGATTGTGCCCGACATAAATTCAGTAAGAAGGCCGCCGCAATCAAGCATTTTTTCGGCCATATTTCGATGCTGAGCTGGATAAATACGATCAAGCCCATGAGCAAGCACTCCAATAGTTGGGATCTCTAATTTTAAAGACTCCTTATGGGCAGCACCATCAATACCATAGGCTAGTCCGCTTACAATTAGCGGATCATACACTTGTAGGTTTGCAATCAAATTTTTACATATTTCTCTTCCATAATCAGTCGCATTTCTTGTTCCAACCACGCTAATTATTTTAGACTTATTTAAATCAGCATTACCCTTAAAATATAGCATTACTGGAGCATCAGTACAATTTCTGAGTCGCTTGGGATAATCTAGATCTGTCAAAAACAAAGGTTTGATCTTGTATTTATCGATGAATTTAAGTTCAGCCTCTGCAAACTTAAATACTTCATGATTCAGGAGCAGTTCCAAAGTCTTAGGCCCAATACCCGGCACTTTTACGAGATGCTGGCTTTTGGCTTTAAATACTTCTTCTTCATTTCCGAAATAGCTAAGCAGATTACGGGCAAGAACTGAACCTATACCTGGAAGGCAAGAAAGGGCAATTTGATGGAATAAAGACATCCTTAATGTTTTTTGTTAAAATTAAACTCAGAAAAGCTAAAAACTAACAGCATTGGGGTTGCCGTATTTCAGTAAAAATCTACTGAATATTATTGTGGGATATACATCACGTATTTTGTGTCAAAATAATCTTCTTTAAAATAATTGGGAAGCGGGATCAATTCTGCGTTTAATCCTGACTCCTTTATTTCCTGGTCAAGATCACCTCCTTTAAGATATAAAATACCGTTTTGAAGCGTATTCATTGATTTTTTTTCAAATTTCCCCCTTACCCATGGGTAAAAATCAGCTAATTTGGTAACTGCTCTTGAAACAACAAAATTAAACTTTTCATCAATCTGCTCAGCTCTTGCATGAGTTGATCTTACATTTTTTAAACCTAAAGCCAATGTAACCTCCTGAACAACCTTTATTTTCTTTCCAATAGAATCAACCAAATGAAAATGAGTGTCAGGAAACATAATTGCAAGAGGAATTCCTGGAAATCCTCCACCGGTACCAACATCCAAAATTTTTTCGTTGGGCAAAAAAGAAATAACTTTGGCAATAGTCAGTGAATGCAGAATATGGTGCAAATAAAGCATATCAATATCTTTCCTTGAAATGAGGTTTATTCTCGCATTCCAAAAACGATACTGATCATCAAGGGCTTCAAATTGATCCTTTTGAATCTGACTTAAGTCAGGGAAATAATGATATATTATTTCAGAAGTCAATCTAAGATTATTATTTATTTCCATTCCACTTTCTTACTAAAATTGGATATAAAGCTTAAAAGCATGATATAAATGTAGTAAATGAAATCAAATACAGGTAAGTACCAAACAAGATCGATGTAGTTTAATTTCTTTAATACTGGAATATAGACTAGAATTTGTACCAGCATTCGTATAAAAAATACAGAAGCAATTAACCACCATTGGCCTTTTAATGCAATTAAGGTAATCAGTAAAGCATAAAATAAAATTCCAGATAACACCTGGATAGTCAGCATCCTTTTATGCAGTTTTTTATACGCCTTTCCGGCACCCTGATGTCGAATTTTTTGCCTAAAGAATCCAGAAATGGATTTTTTAGGCTCCGACCAAACCTGAGCATCGGGATGTATCTCAATCCTAGTATTTAAGCGGTTTGCATTCTGATTCACAAAGAGATCATCATCCCCTGATAAAATATGCATGTGAGAAGCAAATCCTTTCCCACTAAAAAATAAAGACTTTTTATAGGCCATATTACGCCCCACACCCATATATGGAATACCTTTCAGTGCGTAAGAGAGATAATTTAGTGCCGTTAAAAATGTTTCGAATCTAATAAACTTATTGAGGAATCCTCCTTTAATCTCATAAGGTGAATATCCAAGCACAATCTCAGTATTTCCTGTAAAGTTGCTTTGCATTTGCATAAGCCATTGGTTTGATACAGGTTTGCAATCAGCATCCGTAAAAACCAAATTTTCATTGTTAGTAGCCTTGATACCTAAAGTTACTGCAAACTTTTTACCGTGCTTAAAACGTGGGTGCTCAAGTATAGTAACCACTTTCAAGTTTTTATATTCCACAGACAGATCGCGCAAAAACCAATCTGAACCATCAATAGAGCAATCATTAACCACTATGACTTCAAAATCAGGATAATCCTGATTAAGAATAGGGACTAGATTTTTTTTCAGATTTTCTAGTTCATTTCTTGCGCAAATAATGACCGAAACAGATAATTTTAATTCCGTATTTGCTTCTACACTCCTAAAAGAAGCTAATTTTCGATGAATTACAATAACATAAAAAAGTTGAAGTAATAAACAGATCTGTAAGGAAATTACAATAGAAATATATAAATAATCCACGCGTTAAATTAAACTTTTGAATGCAAGTAAATTTCTAATTTTTAAACTAACAATTAGCATGGTTTGTAAAATAAACTCTTCATAATTTATCATCCCCTTAGCAGCAGTTTATATTTTGCTATTTTTGGCCTAATTATTAATTATTGAATGAAATTTAAACTAGAGGTAGAAGATAAGAATTCAAAGGCTCGTGCAGGAGAAATCACTACCGATCATGGTGTGATAAAAACACCTATTTTCATGCCTGTAGGTACTGCAGGATCAGTAAAAGCTGTGCATCAGCATGAATTAGCGAATGAAATAAAAGCCCAGATTATACTTGGCAATACCTATCATTTATATTTAAGACCCGGACTTGAAACCCTGAAATTAGCGGGTGGATTACATAAATTTAATGGGTGGAAAGGGCCACTACTTACCGATAGCGGAGGATATCAAGTTTATTCTCTTTCAGGAGTACGCAAAATAAAGGAAGAAGGAGTTACGTTCCGATCCCATATTGATGGTTCTAAACATTTGTTTACTCCTGAATCTGTTATGGATACCCAGAGGATTATTGGCGCTGATATCATTATGGCCTTTGATGAATGCACTCCCTATCCGTGTGAGTATGGTTATGCAAGGAGATCAATGGAAATGACTCACCGATGGCTGAAACGATGTTGCGAACAATTTGACACAACAGAACCCATTTATGGATACAATCAAACTCTTTTCCCTATTGTGCAGGGTTCAGTGTATAAAGACCTAAGGAAACAATCGGCAGAAGTGATTGCATCATTTGAAAGGGAAGGGAATGCAATCGGCGGGCTGTCTGTTGGTGAGCCTGCTGAAGACATGTATGAAATGACAGACATTGTTTGTGATATCCTCCCTAAAGAAAAACCACGCTACCTGATGGGTGTGGGTACTCCAATTAATCTTTTGGAAAATATTGCTCTCGGCATTGATATGTTCGATTGTGTAATGCCTACCAGAAATGCAAGAAATGGTATGCTTTTTACAAAAAATGGAATCATTAATATTAGAAATGAGCGATGGAAAAATGATTTTTCTGCAATTGAAGAAGAAAGCGATCTTTATGCAGACAGAAACTATACAAAGGCTTATCTTAGACATCTTACACATTCCAAAGAGATACTGGGAGCACAAATCGCTACTTTACACAACCTAAATTTTTATTTATGGCTGATGAATGAAGCAAGAGAAAAGATTATTGAAGGAGAATTTACAGAATGGAAGAATAAAATGGTTATTCAGCTAGCTCAACGTTTATAAAGGCATGATCAAAATCATTGACTGGTATATCATTAAAAAATACCTGGGTACATTTTCTTTTACCCTGGCTATTTTCACAGTGATCATGGTCATTTTTGATGTTTCCGAGAAATTGGATGATTTTTTACGGCATGACGCACCAATTTATGAGATCATATTTAGTTATTACGCAGGCTTCATTCCATTTTATTTAAATTTTCTTTCTCCACTGATCAATTTTATTGCTGTCATATTTTTTACAGCTAAAATGGCTGATCAAACCGAAATAGTACCTATTCTTAGTAGTGGAGTTAGTTTTAAGCGTTTTTTGTGGCCCTATTTCATTTCATCAAGCGTAATTTTCATCGTTACCCTGATCTTCAATTTATTTATCATACCGGAAACAAATGAACTAAAGATTGATTTTGAAAACATTTATGTCAATCCAAAATCTGATAATTCAAAGATGTATACTCATATGCAAATCGATAAGAACAGCTATGTTTATATAGAAAACTTTGATAATAATCAGAAAATTGGTTACAAATTCGTTTTAGAAAAATTTAGCGGTTATGACCTTAAAGAAAAATTAGTAGCTGATAAGATTACATGGGACTCATTAAAATCAAAGTGGATTATTGACAACTACACGATTCGAAAAATTGATGGACTGAAAGAAAGTTTGGATATGGGTTTAAAGAAAGATACCACGCTGGATATGCGTCCTAAAGACTTTGAAATTTATGATAACATTTACCAGGCAATGAATATGCGGGAGTTAAATGAACGAATTGATAAAGAAGAAACCAGGGGAACCGGGGTAATGGTAGACCTTCAATTAGAGAAATACAAACGCTTTGTATATCCTTTTTCTGCCTACATATTAACTCTTATGGGGGTATCCTTATCATCACGAAAGGTACGAGGGGGTATTGGACTTCCACTTGGTGTTGGTATGTTTTTAAGTTTCACCTACATCCTATTCATACAATTTGCCAATATGTTTGCATTAAAGGGAGGCTTACCCCCATTTGTGGCAGTGCTTATTCCCAATATAATTTTTGGAATTCTTGGTATATATCTCTTAATAAAAGCTCCAAAATAACACCTTCATGTTTTCTACTAAAAGCCCTATCAGCCGTAACCTTGTCATATTACACATTACGGTCTTTATTTGGGGTTTTACGGGCATCCTGGGTGCATTGATCTCTATTGATTCCAGTTATCTTGTATGGTATAGAGTACTTATAGCATTAGTCAGTTTATATGCCTATTTCCAGTATAAAAAAATATCCATTAAAATTTCAAAAGAAACATTTTTAAAACTCTTTTTTACAGGAGCAATCGTAGCCCTTCATTGGATATTTTTCTTTCAATCAATTAAATCATCAACAGTATCTGTAGCATTAGTAAGCCTTTCATCTCTAACTTTATTCACAGCTATTTTAGAACCAGTTTTAAAAAAACAGCAGATCTCTAAACTCGAGATACTCACCGGACTCCTAATAATAATCGGTATTTACATGATATTCAAGTTTGAATCTAACTATTCGGACGGAATAATTTACGGTCTATTAAGTGCTTTTTGTGCCAGTATCTTCTCAATCATAAATTCCAAGCAAATTCAAAATCGCCCAGCAGCTATTATAAGCTTCTATGAACTCATAGGAGCATGGGTGTGGGTTTCATTCTATTTATTGATTTCGGAAGGTTTCAAGGCTCCTGTGAGCCTCAATCCAACAGATTTTGCCTTTTTATTCATCCTCGGAACGGTCTGCACCTCTGTTGCTTATGTATCTGGAGTAGCAGTAATGAAAGAATTATCAGCTTTCAGGGTTGCGCTTATTACAAATCTTGAACCAATTTATGGGATAATTTTGGCCTTCCTTTTCTTTGGAAAAAAGGAACAAATGACCGCTGGATTTTACTTCGGTGCCCTGGTAATTCTTGGTACTATCTTTATGTTTCCATACCTAAAAAACATAAAAAGAAAAAAAATATCCAAATAACCCATTGGGTAGGGGAGTAGTTTCATACACTAAGTACCCAAATAAACAAAAAAGAATCACGCTGTTTCCTCAAGAAATACACTGATTCAAATTTTAAAATAGCAGGAATCTACCTTATAGGATACCCACAAAAATAGCAGGGCCTAAAATACAGATTAGAGTAATCCATTATTTTAAAAATATGATCATTTTGATTAGTATTAAAAGCAGTATAAGCTCAAATTTATTTTTAATATTTTAATGATTTATTCACTGAATAGGTGATCAATAATTCATCAATAATTCATCAATAATTTTTTCACAAATTAATTGAACTAATCTATATTTAATCTTAAAAAGCTAATCTTCAATTATCGTACATTCATAAAAAATAAAAGAACTTAGTGTATAAAAAGCCTAATGATACAGGTAATTTAGACCTACAGAAGAAATTAATAAAAAGCTACAATTAATGACATTTTAATTCAATTTTTTGAATAATAAATTGAATTAAATAAATTATATTAATACTTATTAATCAAATAGTTACATATATTATATAAATTTAAATTTGATATATAAAAAGTTAATTATAAGAACATAAACTAAGTATTTTAGCAAGCTATTAAAATAATTAAAAATATAACATTTAAATACCTATTTATCAATACTTTATGTATTTATATATTATGTTTTAATTCACTATATAGTTTTTCCTAATTTTTCAGCAATAATCAGAACCTTCCTAGTGTAAAATGGCAACAAATAAATACATCTAATTTTTAGATCATCTACCCTACTCGGCTAGCTGATTCTGCGATGGCGATGCGCTTGGAATTTAAACGGCACAGAGTTATGCGGCTTGGTGAAAGCTCCCTAAATGGAAGTTAATTTTCCGAATAAATAAACTATTACCAAATACTTTTCTTACTCTAAAAATTTCCTGAGATCTTTCAACATGCGAATATTAAAAATTTGCAATTTTACGGCTTCAAAATCCGATATTCGAACAACTAATATTTAGAACTTATGTCATTTAAAACAATATTTGTAATTGTTGTTTCAGTGCTGGTAACAATCATTCTGATGAATAATACTGACGAAATCGATTTCTGGATTTTCGGAGATGCCAAAATTCCAAAATTAGCAGTTCTAGGATTCATGTTTGGTTTGGGACTCATCGTAGGATATTTGGCGGGAAGACCTGGAAAAAAATCTATGACCAAAGATGATTCTGAGAACGATGAAGATGATTATATAGACTCAAATACAGGAAAACAGGACCAATTAAGCGATGAGGATCGGGAATATATTCGATAGAATTTCATCAGCTTATATTATGGTAATCAGTCAATAGTAAATTTAGCAGTCAAATTAAATTATTATGAGCATTTAATTTTCTTATTTATACTCCATAAAAAATCTTGTTATCCTGCTCTAAATCAGGCAATTTTAACTCTTTCTCAAATATCCCAAATACTGAAGAGCCACTTCCACTCATACATGCATATAGAGCACCGGCACTGTATAATTTTGATTTTATCTCAGCAATTATGGGATATTGCAAAAAAACAGAAGGTTCAAAATCATTTTTTATAATAGCTTTCCATGCTTCAACAGGCAATTTTATCAGATCAGCTAATGAACTTACCATTGCAGCAGGACGAATACCCCTGTAAGCATCAGATGTAGAAACTTGAACTACGGGCATCACTAAAATGATAAAATAATTACTCAGATCAAGTTCAATAGTTTGTAGTTGATCACCCTTTCCATGCGCTAAAGCTGGCTTATTTTGTATGAAAAATGCGCAATCTGAGCCTAATTTTGAAGCATAAGTCTCCATCTGAGAGGCATCCATCCCTAATTCAAACTTTTCATTCATCAGCCTGATAAAAAATGAGGCATCAGCTGATCCACCTCCTAAACCAGCTCCAATTGGAATATGTTTGTGAAGATGTATATGTACTGGAGGCAATTTATAGTCCTTGGATAAAAGATCATAAGCCTTTAAGCATAAATTATCCGTAGCATTTCCCGGTATTTCCAATCCTGAAGAAGTAAACTTCAATTGATCAGCTTCAACTACTTCCAGAGCATCCCTAACAGCTAGAGGATAAAAAATTGTCTCCAGATTATGAAATCCATCCTCACGACGGCTAAGAATGTTTAATCCGATGTTTATTTTAGCATTTGGAAACAGGATCATATTGTGAACATCACTATTATTTATGAACATTTATAGGATGACAAAAATACATTTATTTTATTTGTGCATAAGTTGTAAGTATTAAGTTATAGGTTATAGGTTATAGGTTATAAGTTATAAGTTATAGGTTCTAAGTATAAAGGGGAAAGCTAAAAGGGGAAAGCTGAAAGGGGAAAGCTGAAAGGGGAAAGCTAAAAGCTAAAAGTTGAAAGCTAAAAGCAGAAAGTTGAAAGCTAAAAGCAGAAAGCTAAAAGCAGAAAGGGGAAAGCGGAAAGCTAAAAGCTGAAAGCGGAAAGCTAAAAGCTGAAAGCAGAGAAGAGAAGAGCAATCATTTGAAATGATTAGTCAGAGGTAATTTTAACTAACTACTAACCAACTAATAACTAACTAACTACTAACCAACTGATAACAGACAACTGACAACAGACAACTGATAACAGACAACTGATAACAGACAACTGACAACAGATAACAGATAACAGATAACAGACAACTGACAACTGATAACCTAACATCTAACCAACTAACCAACTGATACCCCGATCATGAAACAATATCACGAATTAATGCAGCATGTATTGCAAAATGGAACCCAAAAACATGATCGTACGGGTACTGGTACGATCAGCGTATTCGGTTATCAGATGCGATTTAATTTGCTGGATGGATTTCCAATCGTAACCACAAAGAAAGTGCACCTGAGGTCAATTATTCATGAACTAATATGGTTTTTAAAGGGTGAAACCAATATCAGTTATTTAAAAGAGAATGGGGTTAGCATTTGGGATGAATGGGCTGATGAAAATGGAGAACTCGGACCAGTTTATGGCTCACAATGGCGTTCATGGCCCAAACCAGATGGCGGACATATTGATCAGATTAGTCAGGTGATTGATCAGATAAAAAAAAATCCAGATTCAAGGCGGCTGATCGTTTCTGCATGGAATGTTGCGCAAATTGAACATATGGCACTTCCACCCTGCCATAGCTTTTTTCAGTTTTATGTTGCCGACGGTAAATTAAGTTGTCAGCTTTATCAAAGGAGTGCAGACATATTTCTGGGTGTACCTTTCAATATTGCATCCTATGCCCTGCTTACCCTGATGGTTGCTAAGGTATGTGGCCTTCAGGCTGGCGATTTTGTACATACCCTTGGAGATGCCCATTTATACAATAATCACCTGGATCAAACTAAACTCCAATTAAGTCGTGAATGTAGACCGCTACCTGTCATGAAACTGAACCCTGAAATAAAACATATTTTCGATTTTAAATTTGAAGATTTCCAGCTCGAAAACTATGATCCTCATCCTCACATTAAAGGAGCAGTGGCGATATAAATACTTTTTAAAACATACATAAGCCTTCCTTTAAACGGCATAATCATTGCAAACACTAATTTTATTCTGATGAAAATAAACCTGATAGTTGCTGTAGATGAAAAGAATGGGATTGGAAAAAACAACCAACTACCATGGCATTTACCGGCTGACCTGCTTCATTTTAAAAACCTGACTACAGGATTTCCCATAATCATGGGAAGAAAAACCTTTGATTCTATTGGGAAAGTGCTGCCAAATAGGCGAAATATTGTGATCAGCCGACAATCGAACTTGGAAATACCTGGTGCGGAGGTAAGCGGATCACTTCAGGGCGCTTTGGAATTGTGCAAACAGGAGAATGACATTTACATCATTGGTGGGGCACAAATATTTGAACAGGCTCTTGAGCTTGCTGATTGTATTTTTCTGACAGTTATACAACATGATTTTGATGCAGATACATTTTTTCCAACTTTAGATAAACAAACATGGGAAGAAAGCTCAAACAGCGTCCACAAGCCTGATGAAAAGAATATTTATACCTATAGTTTTAAAAAATATATCAGAATTTAAATTAACTACCTATTTCTATGCTAAAGAATTATTCCAAAAAACAAAAATTTAATTAGCTTTGGCAACTTAACTAAAATAGGGTTAAATCAATATTAATAGACAATAAGAATAAAATGCAAGGTAAAGGATTAATAAAATCTGCAGCAATATCGCTTACAATAGCGTGTTTATATTCCCTCTCGTTCACATGGATAGCGAATAAAGTTGAAAAAGATGCTCAGGAATTTGCTAAAGGAGATGCCCCTAAAGAGAAAAATTATCTCGATTCGGTAGCATCATTGCCTGTATTTGAAAATCTGGATTATATCACCTATCAGTACGCTAAGGAACGTGAAATTCCACTGGGGCTTGATTTAAAAGGTGGTATGAACGTAACCATGGAAATTTCATTGAGTGAAATGGTACGGAATCTTGCGAATAACAGCACTGATGCAAATTTCAACGCGGCAATTAAAAACGCTGAATTAGCAATAGCACAAGGAGATAATGATTTTATTTCTGCTTTTGGTAGAGAATTTGAAAAAGTAAGTCCTAATACCAGACTTGCTACCCTATTTGCAACAAAAGAAAATTCAGCCAATTTAAAGGTGGATGCAGATAATACAGCAGTTTTAGACTTCCTTAGAAAATCTGCAGATGGTGCAATTGATCTTTCCTTCAATATTCTTCGTACACGTATCGATAAATTTGGAGTAACCGCCCCTAATATTCAAAAACAACAAGGAACCAATCGTATTCTGATTGAATTACCAGGTGTAACTGATCCTGATCGTGTTCGTAAATTATTACAGGGTTCGGCCAAGCTTGAATTCTGGGAAACTTATGATAATACTGAAATATTCGGTTTACTACAGAATGTAAACAGTATTTTGGCAACTACAGTAAAGTCTGTTGATACAACAAGTGCAGCTGCTCAGGATACCTCTAAAAGTAAACTTGCTGCATTAGGTAAAAAAGATGGCAATAAAATTGATAGTGCATCAATTAAAAGTAAACTTCAAGCTGAACAAGCTAAGCAAAATCCATTATTTGCACTTCTAAATCCTGCAACGTTCCAAGGGCAAGACGGACAGTCTAGTTTACGTCCGGGTCCGGTTGTTGGTTATGCAGCTCTAAAAGATACAGCGAAAGTTAATGCATACCTTTCATCTCCTGCAATTAAAGCAGTAATTCCACAGAATGTTAAGTTATACTGGGGCGTTAAACCAATGACTGAAGAAAGTAAAGTTTTTGAGTTATATGCTTTAAAAACCAGCAGTATAGCAGGTGGTCCGGCTCTTGAAGGAGATGTAATTTCGGATGCACGTTCTGATTATGATCAGAAAGGTAATCCGGAAGTAGTTATGGTTATGAATGCTGATGGTGCTCGTGCATGGCGTTCAATTACTGCTGCTGCATCTGCAGATCCTAATAACAAGAAAAGCGTTGCTATCGTATTAGACAATCTGGTATATTCTGCTCCTACCGTGCAGGGCGAAATTCCAAATGGTATTTCATCCATTAGCGGTAGTTTTAAAGTAGAAGACACACAAGATCTTGCCAACGTATTGAAAGCAGGAAGATTACCCGCACCAGCAAAAATAGTTAGTGATTATGTTGTTGGCCCTTCACTTGGAGCAGCTTCTATCTCAGCAGGTTTATTTTCTACCATTGCTGGTATCATTTTCATCTTGATATTCATGGCAATGTATTACAGCACTGCTGGTTTAATTGCAAATATTGCATTGCTGATCAATCTATTCTTCCTGATGGGTGTACTTGCTTCATTGGGGGCTGTATTAACGCTGCCAGGTATAGCTGGTATTGTGCTTTCATTAGGTATGTCGGTAGATGCCAACGTATTAATCTATGAACGTATTCGAGAAGAAATTACTGCAGGCAAATCTGTCCGATTAGCAATAACCGAAGGGTTCCAAAAGGCCATGCCAGCAATCTTAGATTCAAATATCACCACATTCTTAACTGGTGTTATTCTTTACATTTTCGGTCAGGGGCCAATTGTTGGTTTCGCAACTACCCTGATGATCGGTATTGTTACTTCACTGTTTGCTGCCATATTCATTTCACGTTTAGTGTTTGAATGGTTATTAGACAGAAAGAAACCAATCAGCTTCTCTATAAAAGCTACTGAAAATTTATTCAAGGATTCTAAATTTGATTTCATTACTGGTCGTAAACGGTTCTATTATTTATCTGCTGCAATCATTGTTGCCGGTATAGTATCTGCATTTACACAAGGGTTTAGCCTGGGTGTAGATTTCCAAGGAGGTAGAGCTTATTTTGTAGCTTTCGAAAAGCCTGTTGAAGTTGAAGCCGTACGTTCAATCTTAGTTGATGAATTTGGAACCGCAGTTGAAGTAAAAACATTTGGAACATCCAATCAGGTTAAGATCACAACGGCTTACCTGATCAATGATAATACCGATCAAGCTAATGCTCTAGTAAGTGAAAAACTTGCCGCAGGATTGAAAAAGATAAACCCTGTATACGAAATTAAAGATTCACAAAAGGTAACACCTACTATTGCTGATGATATTAAAAAATCAGCTATATGGGCAGTTATTTTCGCAATTCTTGTCATATTCCTGTACATTTTAATACGATTCAAACGAATGGCCTTTGGTTTTGCAGCAATACTAGCATTAGTACATGATGTTCTTGTATTGCTTGCCATATTCACCATATTTAATGGATGGCTTCCATTCTCACTTGATATTGACCAAGCCTTTGTAGCGGCAATATTAACCGTAATGGGTTACTCGATAAATGATACGGTTGTTGTATTTGACCGTGTTCGTGAATATATTGGTCAGCATCATTCTAAAAATGAAGATCTTCCATCAGTGATCAACAATGCCTTGAACAGTACGCTAAGCAGAACAGTAATCACTGGTATCTGTACGATAGCTGTTCTTTTGATCATATTCATCTTTGGTGGTGAGATATTAAGAGGATTCTCTTTTGCAATGTTTATAGGTGTAATTTTTGGAACCTATTCTTCTTTATTCGTTGCAACACCATTTGTTGTAGAATTCATTAAAGAAAAAGTAAAAGCATAATTCTTAAATAGAATAGTTAAAACAATTTTAAAAGCATCTGCAATAGCGGATGCTTTTTTTGTTTAATAGTAAAATTATATAGATATTTGTCACACTAACAATAAGTATGGCAATAGAATTATTTAGTACCTATTCTTATCTGCTCGATCGTACGGCCAGAAAAGTAAAGCAATACGCACAGCGTCGCTTTAATGCAGAAAATTACGATATAACGGTTGATCAATGGTTAATACTAAAGAACCTGAGCAGCGACAATGATTTAAATCAAAGTCAACTGGCAGAAATAACCGGTAAAGATCATCC
>CAMDKO010000037.1 GCA_945901155.1 Pedobacter schmidteae | reverse complement strand
CAAAAATTAAAAATCTTTATTCAGCAATTTTTCCAACTCCGTGAAAGTCAGATTCAGCCGTACTCGGCCTTGCTTGGCATAGGATATTTCTCCAGTTTCTTCCGACACAATTACCGCAACAGCATCACTCATTTCTGAAATACCAATCCCAGCTCTATGCCTGAGCCCGAATTGAGGAGGAAGTTTATCGTTTTCTGTCAATGGTAAGATGCTGCTGGCACATTTGATGCGGTTTTCGGAAATGATCACGGCACCGTCATGCAAGGGACTATTTTTTTGGAAAATGCTTTCTAATAAGCGCTTGGATATTTTCGACTCAATTATCTCGCCGCTATTTTGATAAAATTGTTCATCATAATATTTAGCAAATACAATTAAAGCACCTGTGCGGCTTTTTTGCATACTCTTGCAGGCATCAATTATTGGCTTGATGCGTACTGAATTATTTTTAGCGATTTCATTACTTCCAAACAGGAATGACCACCAAGCTTTGTTTTTCTGAAGGGATGCATTCCTTCCAATTAGTAAGAGGAAACGTCTGATCTCCTGCTGAAATACTACGATCAAAGCGATGAAACCAACGCTAACAAAACCACCCAGAAGTTCGGTTAGAAGACGCATTTCGGCCTGTTTTACCAGGAGGTAAGCAGCATACATGATCACTAATCCGAGTAAAATATTAAGGGCAATGGTTCCCCTTATCAGGTTGTATACATAATAAATTATTAAAGCAACCAGAATAATATCTAATGCGTCAAGGAAACGCAAATTAAGGAAACTGAAATCAAAACCTTCCATCTTACTAAAGTAAAGATTAATTACGATTTATAGTATGTTGATTGTAGATCCTACCTGTTCCACGATCTTAACTGCCTCTTTAGCAGCTTGAACATCATGAACTCGTAAAATATTTGCTCCATGCATTAGTGCGATAGTATTTGCTGCTGTAGTGCCATTTAGTGCGTGTTCTGCATCAGTATCTAGCAGTTTATAGATCATTGATTTACGTGAAAGTCCAACTAGTATTGGTTGCCCTATAATTTTTAAATGTTCAAGTTTTCCCAGTAACTCATAATTCTGATCCAGCGTTTTGGCAAAACCAAATCCAGGATCAATGATCAGATCTTTAACGCCTAATTCCTTCAATATTTGAATTTTTTCAGCAAAATAATGTGCAATCTCTACAATCAGGTTTGTATAATTTGTTTGAGTAGCCATGGTTTGAGGAGTACCTCTCATATGCATCATACTATAGGGTACTTTCAATTCTGAGATGGTCTTGAACATGGCAGAATCCATAGCCCCAGCAGAGATATCATTGATCAGATCTGCACCTTCATCTACTGCAGCTTTAGCTATTCCAGATCTAAACGTGTCGACAGAAAGTATAGCCTGAGGGAATTCTTTAGCTATCGCCCTGATTGCAGGGATCAACCGTTCAAATTCTAGTTCTTCTGTAATGTGTTCAGCACCAGGCCTTGACGAATAGGCTCCCAGGTCGAGCAGGTCTGCACCTTCAGATAATAATTGTTCAGTTTTCTGTAATGCGTTCTTCAGATTATTGTTCTTGCCGCCGTCGAAAAAGGAATCTGGTGTAAGGTTCAGGACTCCCATTATCTTTGGCTTTGAAAGATTCATGAGGTTCCCACGAATATTTAACGTTAATTTTTGTTGAAAAACTGTATTTTTGTGCGCCATATTGGGGCAAAATACCGATTAATTCATCGTTCTAACAAATAAAATATTAAGACTTTGATAAATAAAACTTCAGTAGAATATGATGGTGTGATCAGGGTGTGCAGGGAGCTTTTTTTAAAGAAAAGCACTGATTACGGTACTGCATGGCGTATTTTGAGAATTTCCTCGATCACCGACCAGATCTTTATTAAAGCACAACGGATCCGGACTCTTGAGGAGAAAAAAATATCAAAAGTAGGAGAGAATATCACCTCCGAATACATTGGTATCGTTAATTATTGTGTCATTGCGATGATGCAGATTGACCTTGAGAATGATGAACGGACCGAACTTCCGGTTGATGAGATTGAAATGTACTTCGATAAAAAAGTCAATGAAACCAAGGAACTGATGTTTGCTAAAAATCATGATTATGGAGAAGCTTGGAGAGATATGCGTATCAGCTCTTTAACCGACCTTATCCTGATGAAAATTCTCAGAGTGAAGCAGATTGAAGATAATCTTGGACAAACATTGGCATCAGAAGGTGTTCGCGCAAATTATCAGGACATGCTGAATTATGCAGCCTTTGCCTTAATCAGGCTAGGACTACATAAGGATTCATAGGCCTAATTATTCCGAATAATACCTACCCAAATTTTTTAATTAATTCTTTATATTCATCAATGAAAAATGCCTTTTTGAATATCAAACGAGTAATCGTAGGACTTCTATTTATATTTTCAGGGCTGATCAAGGCCAATGATCCTTTAGGATTCGGATATAAGCTTCAGGAGTATTTTGAGGTATTTCATATCAGTTTTCTAAATGATTATGCTGTTTTACTCGCTATTTTATTGTGTACGCTGGAAATTGTTCTAGGCGCATTGCTTTTATTTGGATTTTGGAGTTCAAAAGTGGCTTGGGGACTTCTTTTAATTATTATTTTCTTCACATTCCTGACATTTTATTCTGCATTTTTCGAGGTCGTGACCTCATGCGGCTGCTTTGGCGACGCAATACCCTTAACACCATGGCAGTCATTTTCTAAGGATATTATTCTATTAAGTTTGATCTTGCAGCTCTTTTTAAGAAGGAACGAAATTTTGCCAGTGATAGTTGGTAAAAAAGCTCAGAAATTTATCGCTGCATTGGTGTTAATCTTATCGCTTGGTTTTGGATTGTTTACCTATAGCTACCTTCCTATACTTGATTTCCTGCCTTATAAGATCGGAAATAATATTCCGCAACTGATGATTACTCCTCCGGGAGCGGCCCCAGATGTTTATGAGATTACCTATAACCTTAAAAATAAGAGTAGCGATGAAACGAAGTCGATGACAGATAAGGAATATCTGAAGACGCAAATATGGAAGGATAAGAATTGGGAGATTATAGGTGATCCGGTTAGCAAACTTATCAAAAAGGGATTTGACTTGAAGATCAAGGATCTCAAGATTACTGATAATCAGGGAACTGATTACAATCATGAGATTCTTGAAAATCCATACTATAATCTGGTTATCGTGGCCTATGATCTGTCTAAAACCGATGCAACAGGCATTGGTAATTTGAACGCCCTTGCAATCAATGCTGCCGAAAATTACAACATACGAACGGTCCTGCTGACTTCAAACTCGGCGCAGGATGCTGAATTATTCAGCAAAAAAAACAAACTCGTAATGGAAGTTTTTTATGCAGATGGTATTCCATTGAAGAGTATGGTAAGGGCTAATCCGGGTGTGCTTTTATTAAAGAATGGTACTGTGATCAATAAATGGCATTTTCGAAACATGCCATCATATAATGAGCTGGTTGACAGGTATTTTGGTGCTAATTGATTTTTTGGCAGCATTCATGCTGCTTGATTTATACTAATAGTTGAAGCAGCGCATTGCACTGCATGGAGGTTGAAATAATTTATTTATGAAGGCATTTCTGGTTGGATTTATGGGTAGTGGCAAAACTACTATCGGCAAAAAATTAGCAAACTATTTAACGTGCGATTTTATCGATCTCGATAAATTAATTGAAACTAAGGTTGGGATGAGCATTGTGGAGTATTTTGAGCTTCATGGCGAAAGTGCTTTTCGTGATCTGGAAAGGGAGGTACTTCAGAAAACGGACTTCCCTGAAAATGTAATTATCGCTACCGGTGGTGGTGCACCTTGTTTTGGTGATAATATGTCATGGATGAATGAAAACGGATTGGTGGCCTACCTTTCACTTTCGCCGAAAGCTCTTGCCAGCAGGCTGGAGAACTCAAAAACCGACCGCCCTCTGATAAGGAATTTAAAAGGGGATGAACTTGAAGGTTTTATCAGTGCTAAACTTGCCGAACGCGAACCATTTTATAACCAATCTAAATTTGTGGTGAGCGCCAGTGATTTGACTGCAGAGAGATTGGCTTTTTATTTGAATTTAGGTTAGCTTAAATAAACCGCATCCTCTTCCGATTTTTCATCAAGAACAACATCCACATGTTCTTTTAAAATAGTTGCGAGTTCAAGTCCGGTAAAATCCGGAGAAACTGGGAAATTACGGTGACTACGGTCAATTAAAACCAGGGTTCTGAGTTTCTTTAATGGGATGTCAAGAAATACACCTAGTCCGTAGGCTAGTGCCCGGCCACTGTTTACCACATCATCTACCAATATGACTACTTTGTTTGCAGCCAGACTAAGATCGAGGTCTGAATTAGTTTCCCGATGAGAGATATTTTTATTGATCTCAATCTTCATCAAGGTGACTTTCAGTTTAGAAATAGATTCAAGGACTGTTTTCAGTCGTTGAGCTATCACATAACCCTTATCAACGATGCCAGCTATGATCAACTCTTCTTCACCCAGGTTATCTTCCAGGATCTGATAGGCCATGCGATCAATTCGTTGTTGAATTTGCTTTTTATTGAGTATCAGTAATTTTTTAACAGCCATTTTCTTCTGAAATTTCATTTTAAATTACATATTCTAACTGAATTCTTACGTTTCTGTGTATTAAATAATTTAAGATAGTATTCGTCGAATCTATTGATAGGGAAAAAATACAAAATTAGCTCCCTCTGGAACGATTACGAAAACGCACATAAAACCATAAGGATCTTTATATTGTTTGATAAACCTGTCTTTTTTATCGGCTTGTATCAGCCCCTTTTCTACAAACTCTTCTACAGTAGATGCATGAATGCTCCAGCCGGTGTTTAGTTCGTTTCTATCTAGAATAGGTTCACCCAGTTTTACTTCATGCTGATGTGCTACGAAGATCGGATATTCCGAAATTCCCTCTGCCATAATCTCAATAGCAACCTCTTTGATAGATTCGTTGTAGAATTTTAAATCGAGCTCAAGGCTTTTCAGCGGACTTTCTTTTTCCTTTTTATTCCCCTCAGAATTTTCATCGGGGTTTAGCAGATCTTTTATTTCCATGGCAATGGTTTGAAAGGGCCTTTTTATTAATTAATTGGCTGTTTCTATTGTTTTTGCCTGATTTAGATTCAGGGTTAATAATACCACATTCTCAACATGCTGAGTGTGCGGGAACATATCAACGGGACGAATCCTGCTGACTTCATATTTATCCTTCATTAAAGCAATATCACGAGCCTGTGTTGCTGCATTGCAGCTTACGTATATAATCTTTTCAGCTTCCATTTCTAGAAGGCGTTTCACTACATCGGTATGCATCCCTGCACGTGGTGGATCGGTAATCACTACATCCGGTTTTCCATGGATTTGAATAAACTCGGTATTTAATATATCCTTCATATCACCGGCAAAGAAGCTGGTGTTTTTAATGGCATTGATCTCCGAATTGATCTTTGCATCTTCAATGGCCGTTGGAACATATTCAATTCCAACTACAGACTTGACAGACGCTGCAATAAAGTTGGCAATGGTGCCAGCACCGGTATACAGATCATAAACCAATTCATCACCCTTGAGGCCTGCAAAATCTTTGGTGATCTTGTACAATTCAAATGCCTGGTCTGAATTGGTTTGATAAAATGATTTTGGACCGATTTTGAATTTCAGTCCGTTCATATTTTCAAATAAGTGATCAGCTCCTTCAAAAACATGAATATCCTGATCAAAAATGGTGTCGTTCTTCTTTTGATTAATGATATAAAGTAGCGATTTGAGATTTTTAAACTCATTGGAAATGAATTCCATCATTCCTGTAATTTGTTCTTCCTCAACATAAGCAAATACTACAATCACCATCAAATCGCCCGTGCTCGAAGTACGGATGATCAGATTTCTTAATGAGCCTTCATGATTTTTTAGGTTATAAAAGGAGATTTTATTTGCTAATGCATATTCTCTAACTTTATTTCTGATAGTATTTGAAGGATCTGCCTGCAGATAGCAATGTTCAATGTCAAGGATTTTATCAAATCGTCCCGGAATATGATATCCAAGGGCATTCATTTCCATCTCTTGATCACTGCGCATGTCGCCATCAGTTAACCAGCGCTTATCCGAGAAGGTATATTCTAGCTTATTTCTATAATAACTTGTTTCTTTGGATCCCAGGATAGGCTCTATGCCGGATGTATCAACTTTTGCCAATCTTTGCAGTGCGTCAACAACACTTTTTTGCTTGAACAGAAGTTGTGCATCATACTTAAGATGCTGCCATTTACAGCCGCCACAAACACCAAAATGCTCGCAAAATGGTTCAGTTCTATGGTCAGATGGTTTAACTATGTTCTGAATTCTGCCTTCGTAGAACTTCTTCTTTCTTCGTAAGAGTTCAACATCTACAACATCTCCAGGAACGGCTTTATCAATGAAGATTACCAGATCATCTGATTTACCTACCCCCTTACCTTCTTCGGCAATATCAATTACCTGGATGTTATTTAAAAATTTTTTGTCGGCCGGAATTTTTTTCATGAGCGCCAAAATTAAAGATTTTTATGTTAGAAATGGGGGCAAAGGCTGAGATATTGGCGCAGAGCCAAGGCCTGTCCTGAAATTGGGCAGGATATTGATGAAGATTGGGTCAAATAATTATTGAAATACTACCGATTGTTAAAATTCAAACAGCGCATCAATTAAATTGGATAATTCTGAAATTTCGCGACTCATTATTTATTTTTCTTTGCTAATGCCACAAAATACAACAATATGTACCAAAAACCAAATTGGTACAATAGCTTAACAATTAATTGACATGGAGTTATTTTACGGCAGCTTTTACTAGGTAGGGTAAAATTTCTTTTTGGAAGGATATGAAATTTTTACGTACATCCGAATCGCTTACTGATGTAAATGCGAATGAGAACACGATACTTTTACTTGCCTTGATCAAAAATCGCAGTCGGGCGATGTAATCATTTGCTTTAAATAGCGGAGTTTTATTAAACGATTCTATTAAAAGATTTTCAAGATCGTCTGAAAGAGTTTTTAGAAATTCCTGTGAGTTGGCTGATTCACGGATAAATTCCCAACCGATAAATTCATTGCAAACCGTGTAAGAAAGTCGGCTAGTTTTAAGAATAATCATACTCAGGTATGCTTCCTCATCCAAATCATCTGTAGGGTTATGAATGATCTCATGTACGCTATGCTGAATATATTCCATCAATATGGCTTGCAAGAGGAGTTCCTTACTTTCAAAGTACTTATAAATGGTAGCCTTAGCTATTTTAGCACGCTTGGCTATTTCATTAACACTGGTTTTATGATAGCCATATTTACGAAACAGGTCTTGCGCAGCTTTTTTAATACTTTCTTTGATCTTATCTACTTCCATTTCAATTAACTACCGTCAGGTCAAAATTAGTAATAATTACTTTATATTCCTTTAACCCTCTCTGTGCAGGGGCCTTGGCTGGCGATCCATCAAACAAGGAGAATTTTGCACCACTGCATGGATCTGTTGCAGTGAGGTTCGGATTGTCAGGTACTATGGCACATCTTTTCTGCGGATCTACAGAACTACAACGATCATAAGCTACATAAGCGCCATCTGCTCTGCGATAAATTATCAATCCTGCAACTCCTGCATTTGCTTGATTATTAACTAGCAACAGACCATTTTGACTTCGGATGTTAAACTCCTGAAGGGTAATTTTATAGCTTACATATACATCAGGAATCCTGTCCAGATTATCTTTACTACAGGATATCAAAGTACTGAGAATGAATATACAGACCAGTTTAATTTTCATCAGATCATTTCTGATTGGAATTGTTTTAGAAAGCGAATATCATTTTCGGAAAATAGTCTCAGGTCTTTGATCTGGTATTTCAGATTCGTGATCCGTTCTATTCCCATTCCGAACGCATAGCCAGTATATTTCTTACTGTCGATATTTGTATTCTCCAGAACATTCGGATCAACCATTCCGCATCCCAATATTTCTACCCATCCGCTGTGTTTACAAAATTGGCATCCATCACCTTTACAGATAGAACAGGAAATGTCCATCTCGGCCGAAGGTTCAGTAAATGGAAAGTAACTTGGCCTGAATCGCACTTTTGTTCCCTCTCCAAATAACTCCTGAACAAAATAGAAAAGTGTTTGCTTCAGATCGGCAAATGATACATTTTCATCAATATACAATCCTTCAACTTGATGGAAAAAGCAATGCGCTCGTGCAGAAATAGCCTCATTCCGGTACACTCTTCCTGGCATTATGGCTCTGAAAGGAGGTTTCCCTGCTTCCATCATACGAACCTGAACAGAAGAGGTATGAGTTCTAAGGGCTATATCGCCTTTTTCTCCACCTTTTTTGATAAAGAAGGTGTCTTGCATATCTCTTGCAGGATGCTCTTCGGGGAAGTTTAAGGCCGAGAAATTATGCCAATCGTCTTCAACTTCAGGCCCTTCAGCAACATTAAACCCGAGCTTCTTGAAAATCTCAATAATCTCTTTTCTAACTAGAGATAAAGGATGACGTGCACCCAATTCAAAACCTTGGCCCGGTAGAGTAAGGTCTTGTTCTGATTTTGAACTGTTGTCTTCGGTTTCAGAACCTTCTTTAAGCGTCTGGTATTTTGCTTCTGCTAATTGCTTGAATTCATTCAAAACCTTTCCAAACACTCGTTTATCTTCAGATGATACCGTTTTGAATTCTTCGAACAAATCTTTAATAATTCCTTTGGTTCCTAAAAAACGAATTCTGAATAATTCCAGTTCTTCTGCATTCTTTGGCTGAAAGGAGTTGATTTCTGCGGTATACTGATTGATTTTTTCCTGCATGATACGTTATATATTAGGGTTGAAAACTCCCTTTTCTAAATCTCTTATTTATTTTATTACGCCACGTTTAACCCCAACTTTTGTAAATGCGGAGATCGCCTTATCTAACTGGTCTTTAGTATGTGATGCAGATAATTGCACCCTGATTCTTGCTTTTCCTTTTGGCACTACGGGGAAGTAAAATCCAATTACGTAGATCCCTTCCTGTAAAAGGTCAGCGGCAAAATCTTGCGCCAGTTTTGCATCATAAAGCATGATGGGCACAATTGGATGTGTTCCCGGCTTAATGTCAAATCCAGCGGCAGTCATTTTTTCACGGAAATATAGGGTATTTTCTTCTAGCTTGTCTCTAAGCGCTGTACTTTCGCTCAGCATGTCTAAAACTTCAATAGAGGCACCTACTATTGAAGGTGCCAAAGTATTAGAGAATAGGTATGGTCTTGAACGCTGACGAAGAATATTAATTACTTCTTTTGGGCCTGATGTAAAACCTCCAGATGCACCGCCTAATGCCTTGCCTAGTGTTCCTGTGATTAGGTCAACTCTGCCCATAACGTGATGATGCTCATGGGTTCCTCGTCCGGTTTTTCCTAAAAACCCTGAAGAGTGACATTCATCTATCATTACTAATGCCTGATATTTATCTGCCAGGTTGCAGATTTTATCAAGCTGGGCAATGGTTCCATCCATTGAGAAAGATCCATCAGTAACTATGATACGATGACGTAAATTTTGTGTTTCCTTTAATTTTTCTTCCAGATCTGCCATATCATCATGAAGATACCGAAAGCGCTGAGCCTTACAAAGTCGTACCCCGTCAATGATGGAAGCATGGTTCAATGAATCAGAAATTATTGCATCCTGCTCATCAAATAAAGGCTCAAATACCCCGCCATTGGCATCAAATGCTGCTGCATATAGAATTGTATCTTCAGTTCCCAAGAATTTGGAAATCTTTTCTTCAAGTTCTTTATGAATATCTTGTGTTCCGCAAATGAATCTAACAGAGGCCATGCCGAATCCATGCGAATCCATGGTCTTTTTGGCGGCCTCGATCACTCTTGGGTGTGATGCCAAACCCAAATAATTGTTCGCACAAAAATTAATTACTTCCTGTCCGCCCTGAATCTTAATTTCAGCACCCTGAGGAGTAATAATGATGCGTTCACGCTTGTATAGACCGGCTTTTTCAATCTCTTCCAGCTCCTTCTCCAATACCGGTTTAAGGGTTTTATACATAATATCCTTGATTAGAATTTGTAAAATTACAAATTCTACAGACTTCCTGATAAACTAGTCGAGCTTATGTTCTAAATTTTAATGAATTGCAACCTAAATCGTGGCTAATGCGCGCGTGCCGCAGGTACTCATCAAATTACCTTTTAAAAAAATGGACCAAAAGCCAAGCTAAAAATTAATTTAAAGAAATAGGATCTAAATGTAAACTCGTTGAAATTATTCCTAATCAGTGCAACGTTTGACAGATAATCTTCATCTTTACAAAAAAAAAATTTAATGAGATCGCTTTACGTTTGTCTGATTTTTCTGATCTTTTCAATTCACGCAAATTCCCAGTCTATCCTATTAAAAGGTACCATAAAGGATACAGCGGGGCTAACAATTCCTTTTGCCAGTGTGTATGAAAAAGGCACTACCCGCGGAACTTCAGCAAACAGTGAAGGGGAGTATCAGCTTAAATTGTCTCCAGGTAAGCATACACTTCTTTTTAAAGCCATAGGTTTTAAGCAGGTAAGCAAAGACCTCGACTTAAAAGCTGCCCAAACCTTAGATATTTTATTAACTCCAGCTATTTATGAGCTGAGTGATGTGGTGGTGAATGCTTTTTCAGAAGACCCTGCCTATGAAGTGATCAAAAATGCGATTCGTACCCGAAAGCGTCATCTTACCGAACCTGATCAATATTCGGCAGATGTCTATATAAAGGGTCTACAGAAGCTTTTATCGGCCCCTAAAAAATTCCTTGGCCGAAATATCGATGATATTGGTAAGCAAATGGGTTTGGATTCAAACAGAAAAGGGATTATCTATTTATCGGAATCGGAATCAAAGATCAGCTTCCTACAGCCAGATAAACTGAAGGAAGAAATGATATCCTCCAAGGTTTCAGGAAGCAACCGTTCTTTTAGTTTTAACCGGGCATCTGATATCAAGATTAATTTTTATGAAAATCAACTGGACCTAGAAGGCTTAAGTAATCGTCCTTTTATTTCACCGATTGCCGAAAATGCTCTGTTTTATTATAAATATAGGTTGCTCGGAACAAGCATAGAGAATGGTGAGATGGTCAATAAGATCGAGCTTATTCCTAGGCGTAATGCAGATCCAGTTTTTCGTGGACTGATTTACATTCTTGAAGATAGTTGGAGGATCCATAGTGCAGATTTATACATTACGAAAGAAGCAAATATTAATTTTGTAGATACCCTGAACATACGCCAGGAATTTATTCCAATCAATTCAAAAGTTTGGATGCCATCGTCTGTGAGGTATGATTTTACAGGCGGATTACTTGGTTTCAGATTTGCAGGTTATTATATCGCACTCTTTAAAAATTATAATCTGAATGCGGGTCTAAAAAAGAAAGATTTTACAGAGGTATTAAAAATCACCCGAGAGGTCAATAAAAAGGATTCTACTTATTGGAAACAGGCGCGACCTATCCCTCTTACTGTTGAAGAACAAATTGATTATACAAAAAAAGAAGTTTTGGCCGCCAAGCGGGAGTCAAAAACCTATCTCGACTCACTAGATAAAGTCTCCAATAAAATAAAACCTCTCAGATTACTGGTTGGATCGGGATATAACCCTAGAAATCGATTTAAAAAGGAATATTTTCGTTTTGCCTCAGTGCTTAACTCTGTTTTTTATAATACAGTAGAAGGCTTTGGATTAAATTATCAAGCCTCTTATTCTAAACAGATTGATTCGCTGACCAATAAGTTTTTGAGTGTTACGGGTAAAGTGAGATATGGTTGGTCTAGTGAAAAATTATATGGAAGCTTTTCTGGAACCGTTCCTCTTAAAAGTTCAAGAATTAGTTATACAATAGGAACTGATGTTTTAGATCTGAATAACAACGCAACGATTGTTCAATCAGGTAACTCATTCAACTCTCTTTTTTACGAACGTAATTTGCTTAAACTTTATGAAAGCAAATTTCTGAATTTCTCATTTCTAAAGCCTTTTGGCAGTGTTCAAACAAGTTTGACTGCATCTTGGTCAAACCGTCGATCTCTTCAGAATAGCTCAGATTATAAGATCAGAGATTGGGACAGTAGGGCATTTACGTCCAACAATCCCCTACTTCCTGGCGCAAATCTTCCAATTTTTCCTGAAAACCAGGCATTTAAGCTAGGGCTTAGAGCAACTTATGCTTTCAGTAACGACTATGCAACGTATCCCGCAGGTAAATTTTTCAGGCCATCGAAATATCCCCAACTGGGAATAAATTATTCCAAAGGTATCAATGGGATATTTGGATCTGATGTGGATTATGATCTTGTGTCATTCGATCTCACCAAATCTGATATTAAACTCGGGCTTTTAGGGAAATCATCATTCTGGATTGGAGCAGGTAAATTTCTGAATGCTAAAAGTATTTATTTTACTGATTATAAGCATTTTAAAGGGAATAGGACATTGGCCTATACTCCTGCAGTCAATAATTTTCTCTATCTGGATTATTATAATTTCAGCACAGCTGATCAGTATTTTGATGCTCATGTTGAACATAATTTTTCAGGCTTTTTGACCAATAAAGTACCGCTTTTACGTAAACTCAAATTAAGTGAAATTGCAGGTTTTAATTACCTCAGCACTCCTACACTCAATAATTATTCGGAGGTTTATTTTGGACTTCAATTCCTCAACATGCGGGTATTATATGGGATGTCTTATGCCGATGGTAAGAAAGTAGATAAAGGTTTCAGGATCGCAGTTAACTTCTAATGTTCAGGTTTTAGCAAGATTTGTATTAATAAAACGCTAGCCGTATCTTTGTAACGCATTAAACGCTGTTTGCAACAGTATCAATGAATTATGATCAAATACCAGACACTACTCTACTATTGTTATAGTAGGATTTCTGATGCAGAACAATTTGCATCAAGCCATCTTCAATTTTGTAAATCTTTAAATCTTGTAGGGAGAATAATCGTTGCTGACGAGGGGCTTAATGGCACCGTTTCCGGGACAGCTGAATCTTGTAAGATTTATATGGACACCCTTTCTGCGGATTCCCGTTTTTCTAAGATCGATTTTAAGATCGATGAAGTAGAAGAGCCTTCATTCATTAAAATGCATTGCCGCTATAAGGAGGAGATCGTCCATTCAGGGCTCAGAGATCCGAGCATTATTGATCCGGAGTTCAAGACAGGCGTACACCTGGAGCCTCAAGATTTTGTTAAAATGAAGGATGATGAAGATGTGGTCATTGTGGATGTGAGGTCAAACTACGAGCATTCTATTGGTCGTTTTAAGAATGCGATCACTTTTGACATGGAAAACTTCCGTGATTTTCCGGAAAAGATCAATGAGCTTGCAAAATATAAAAACAAAAAGATAGTCACCTATTGCACAGGTGGAATTAAATGTGAAAAAGCTTCGGCTTTATTGTTACATGAGGGTTTTGAAAATGTTTATCAACTACATGGCGGTATTATTAAGTATGGTAAGGAAGCAGGAGGAGAAGACTTTGAAGGCAAGTGTTATGTATTCGATAATCGAGTTGCTGTAGATGTTAATTCTGTGAATCCGGTGGTGATTTCTACCTGCCGTAATTGTGGAGCGCACACCACTAAAATGATCAATTGTGCTAACCCTGAATGTAATGAGCATTTTACCCAGTGTGATAACTGTGGCAAAAAGCTTGATGGAGCTTGCTCCGATAGTTGTCAGTCGCATCCGCGTATCCGCGTTTATGATGGTACAGGATACTATGTGAAAGTTCCGCAGCCCATTAATAAAGAGAAATTAAAGCCAGTTAAAGCCTAATCAAAGATTTATTTCCGCATTATATTAATTCAATGAAAAAAGTACAAGCCCTCTTAATTCTAGCATTTTTTATGCTTCAGCTATCGTTCGCACAGGATAAATCTCTGTATACTAAAGAACAATTTATAAAAGAAGGGGATACCCTAAATTATAGGATGTTGCTTCCCGAAAATTTTGATTCTGCAAAGGAATATCCAGTTTTATTTTTTTTACATGGAGCAGGTGAGCGTGGCAATGACAATGAAGCACAGCTGATGCATGGAAGTAAGCTTTTTTTAAAACCAGAACTCAGAAAGAATTTTCCGGCCATCGTTATTTTTCCTCAATGTCCAAAAAACGATTACTGGGCAAATGTAAAGCAAGGTGATGGGAAAATTAATGAACGTTTTACCTTTCAAAAAGAAGGAAAATCAGGAAAAGCAATGAACTTACTCATAGGTCTTTTGGTGAAATTCAAGTCTGAGAAATTTACAGATAATGATCGTTTTTATGTTGGAGGTCTTTCAATGGGGGCAATGGGGACTTTTGAACTACTCAGAAGAAAGCCTAAAGCTTTTGCTTCAGCATTTGCTATTTGCGGTGGTGATCATGTAGAAAATGTAAAAAAGTATAAAAAGGTTCCACTTTGGGTTTTCCATGGCGGCAAGGATACAACCGTGCCAATTGCAAAATCAGAAATAGTGGTTAATGAATTGAAAAGGTTAAATGGGAATGTAAAATTCAGTATTTATCCTGAAGCGGGTCATAACAGCTGGGATGCTGCATTTGCAGAGCCAGAATTCTTGTCCTGGCTGTTTACATTTAAAAAATAATTATTCCTGTCCCGGATTTTTTGTGATTATTTCTGCCTTAAATCTCGGTTTATAAGCCGGTTTAGGTTGCAGGTTTTGTTCTTCTTTATTTTCAACTTTCGGTACTTCTGAAACTGAAATTGCAGCCTTAAATCTGGGTTTATAGGCCGGTTTAGGGGTAGTTATTTCACCTTCAACAAGCTCCTTTTTAATTTCGCTTTCTATTGATGTAGGAGTAATTACAGGCAGGTCAGATATGCTTATCGGACTTGATAGTGTAATGGGTTCAGCTTTTGGAACTTCAATTAAGAGGTATGCACGTCGGAGTTTATTGAACCAGAACTTCTTGCTATGGTCGAAACTTTTTTCACCCATTTCATTGAAATGACTGTTGAATTCAGAAAATAATGCCTGTTCAGTGTTTTTAAGCTGAACAGGATCAATCTTTTTCTTAATCAGAAATTCTTCAAAGGTCATTTTTATTAGTGCTATTCGGCCATATTATGGTATACAGCCTGTACATCATCGTCTTCTTCGAGTTTATCGATCAGCTTAAATACATCTGCTGCCTGCTCTTCAGTAACGGCAGAAGTTGACTGGGCAATGCGCTCAAGTTTTGCACTAATCACCTGGATGCCCTTTTCTTCCAATGCTTTCTGCATTTGACCGAAGTCTTCAAATGAAGTATGTATTACACCAATATCTTTTCCGCTTTCATCAACTTCTACATACAGATCTTCAAGGCCTGCATCAATTAATTCGAGCTCAAGCTCATCGATTTCTAGGTCGCCCGGATCAAAACAGAAAACAGATTTGCGGCTGAATATAAAATCTAAGGAGCCAGTTTTTCCTAGAGCGCCATTCGTTTTATTGAAATAACTGCGCACATTGGCTACTGTACGGTTAGTATTGTCGGTGGCAGTTTCTATCAGGATTGCAATTCCATGTGGGGCATAACCTTCATAAACGATCTCTTCATAATTACTTTCATCTTTGTTAGACGCTCTTTTTATAGCTGCTTCAACAGTATGCTTAGGCATATTTACTGCCTTTGCATTCTGCATGGCAGTTCTTAGTCTGGAATTTGCATCAGGGTTTGATCCTCCATCCTTTACGGCCATAACAATTTCTTTACCTAGGCGCGTAAATTGTACCGCCATTTTTGCCCAGCGTTTGAATTTTCTTTCTTTACGGAACTCGAATGCTCTTCCCATTAGTGTACTATTTTCAAATTTATTTCTAGAAACGAATTTCTTATTTCTTATTTATTTCTGTCGAATCTGCATCTATTTTTCCGATTTTTCAGCATGGAGTATCTTAAATTTTCAATGGTTTTTCTAAGGAGTAATTTATTGCATTATTTTTTTAAATTGTTAAGCATGTCTGCTGTCATTTTCGACAGATTGAATTCAGGTTTCCAATTCCAGTCCTGCTGCGCCTGACTGTCATTGATAGATCTGGGCCAGCTTGCTGCAATTTCCTGTCTCTGATCGTATTCTGTATATCCCAGTTTAAAGTCGGGAATATGCTTCCGTATTTCTTCTGCCAACACCTCAGGAGTGAAGCTCATTCCTGTTAAATTATAGGATGAACGGATATTTATTTTTTCTGTTGGAACATCCATTAATTCGATGGTTCCGCGAATGGCATCATCCATATACATCATTGGGAGTTCTGTATCTGCAGATAGAAAGCTTTGGTAACTGTCTTTTTTCAATGCATCATTGAACATATGAATGGCATAATCAGTAGTCCCTCCTCCGGGTGCTGCCTTCCAGCTGATCAATCCTGGATATCTGATGCTGCGGATATCGAGTCCATAGCGCTGGAAATAATATTCACACCAGCGTTCACCAGCCAGTTTACTGATTCCATAAACCGTGTTAGGGTCCATGATGCAATACTGCGGGGTTTTATCTTTTGGTGAGTTTGGTCCAAAGACCGCAATAGAACTAGGCCAGTAAAGCCGAGCAGTTTTATACGCTATGGCAAGGTCTAGCACATTCAGCAATCCATTCATGTTCAGATCCCAGGCTAATTTGGGATTCTGTTCACCCGTTGCCGAGAGTAGTGCAGCCAGCAGATAAACCTGTGTAGGTTTGTATTTTCGGAAAAGCTGATTGAGAATATCCTTCTCTAAAACATTGATAAACTCAAATGGGCCTGCATTTTTAATGTCATAGTCTGGACGCCGAATATCGCATGCTATGACATTCCCATCGCCATAGTTTTTTCTTAATTCGGTCACTAATTCTGTTCCTATTTGCCCATTGGAGCCAATAACCACAATTTTTTCAAGCATTCTAATTGGTTTTGCTCAAAGTTAAAAAATTTATGGAGGGCATTAAAATTTATTGGTTCGTCCAAGCTTCTTTAATTGAACTTTGATACTAAGGCAAAGCTTTTTCTATACCTTTTTATTTTTCCTGCCAGATTAAATATTTCTGCGTTAACCAAGTATATTCCAACAGTGGCAAGCTGGTTTTGCTCGTTTAAGCCATCCCAAATGAATGTTCCTTCAGTATTTAGCGTGAAATTATTTAAAAGCTTCTTTATTAGAATACCCTGATCATTATAGATAGAAACATTCGCAATTTCGCCAGCAGCAGCCAACTTGTATTTCATTTCAAACACATCTTCAAACCCATCATTGTCTGGTGAAAATGTTTTTGTTACGATACTAAAATCTTCATTTGTTTCTAGCTCGACCGATTTTTGAGAATTTTGATATCCTGGGGTGGCTCCTCCCGATGCCGAAGTGGCCGATCTTAAATTTCCTGCTTCGCTGGCTGGTTTGTGTAGCTTACTGCGCTCCAGAGACACACCTTCTGTATTTTTGATCAGGGCGAAGTGCATTTTTTCATCATAGCTCAATTGGTCAATCAGTTTCCCACTACTTATCAGCACAGCGATACCCGAATCATCATTAAAAACAGGTAATGAGTTTATTTTATAGAGAGCACTTTGATTTTTCACAAGGTATTCTTGCTTGATATTATCTGGATTGGAACTTAAGGCTAAATAATTGCCCGATTCTAAAATGAATTGTTTTTTGCTGATCTGCCGAACGGAGTTGACAGTATCCAAATTGATTCGTGCAATTGTCAGATCTTTAAGATCAATTGAATGACTGGTATTATTATAAATCTCAACAAAATCTGAACCGCCTGGTCTTGGATTAAACAGAATTTCTGAGAGTATCACATCATTCTTTTCAATTTTCGGAGTGAGTTCAAATTCTGCAGAGTTGAATGCTGCTGTGATCAATATATTATTGCAATCTCCAATATTGGAAGCTGTAATTCGGTAGGTTTGACCTCGTGTTAAGGGTTCCTTATATTTCAATATCACCTTGTCGAAATTTGGCGCCTGGGGTATAGCATATTCAGGATTTCCTACTCCATTATTAAGTTGAAAATTTACTGGAATAGAGGCCTTCACGCTATCGATTGATCTATTGAAACTCAATACAATACTGATGCTATCAAGGAATTCAATTTCTATTAATTTTAAAGCATCACTTGACGAATTTTGCTGGTAAACCGAATTCCTCTTTCCAGGTGTTCCTCCGGTACTATCATTGCTGCTGTTCCAATTCTGAAAGTCAGGGCAAGTGGATTTAGGATTTATTAATTCAAGGGAATATCCGCCTTTTCTTTTTTCTGCATCTCTGAACCATGTTGGAATATAATGGATTTGCTGAATTGAGCGGCCTTTATTATTTCTTAATTTAATGGTATCTGATTGATTATTCAGGCTTGACCAACCTGGTATGCCTATTACCTTTCCATAAGGTTTAAATTCCAGGCTGTCTTTTTCTGAGCATATTATCAGGTATGATCCGGAGGTAATTTCTCCGGATTGAAAGGTGTAATTTTTCCCGTAAGATAGTCCCTTGAGCTTTACAGTATTTTCTGTTGGGTTAAATAATTCGATAAATTCTGCCTCAGGAAGTCCAATTACTGGCGAAGGATCTGCAAAGATCTCGTTGATCAAGATTGGATATTCGAGTTCTGGTATCATAGCGATCCCGAAAGTTGAATTTTTGTTATCTACATTCATGGATTTTCCTGAACAGCTGAAGAGTGAATCGGCTTTTAGAATATATTTTTCACCTTCACTGAACTTCTGTTTAAAGGTTAACCTGATACGTTTATAGGAGGCATCTATGCTTATTTTAAATGCCTGCTCAACTCCATTTCTGATACTGAAATTTGAAGCTTTTAAATAGTTGGTATCAGGAATTTGGTTGAAATAAACGTCGATACTGCTTTCTGAAAAGATATGTAAAGAATCGATCTTAAATTCCAATTCTGCAAATTTGGGATAGTCTAAACGGTTTTTTCTGCCTGGAGTGCCGCCTGTTTCATCAGTTGAGGATCCCCAGTTATAAAATCCATTACAATCGTTTTTAACGACATCTATTTTTTCCAATGTCCATCCACCAGTTTGCTTTTTTGGGTCTTTATACCATTTTTCTGAATAATTCACCGAGTCAACCACCCTGCTTTTAAAACTTTTTAAAACGATCTTATCTGAGCTATTGTTCAATGATGGCCAAGGAGAAATACCCAATGTTTTTCCAAAGCTTTTGTATTGTAGGGTATCTGCTGCCGGACAAATGATTAGATATTGATTTGGAGCTAGCAGGTATTTTTTCAAGATTCCTTTGGTTTGTGTATCGTTAATATTCCATCCTTCCAGATCAACTGTGTCTGTTCCGGGATTAAACAATTCAATAAATTCAACCAGTGGCAGCCCAACTTCGGGTGATGGATCGGCAAATAGTTCGGTGATGAATACCTGTGCCGTATCTAGCCTCAGCGGTGGCGGTGGAGGCGGAGCAGGAAGTGCAGGAATACTAAAACTGAATAGAGAGGAGCTGCTGAGCGTATTTCCGCTGCAGTCTTTTATTCCGCTTACACTTAGCTGATAGGTTGTACCCGCTTTAAATTTATCGCTGAACTTGACCAAAACCTGCTTGAAGTCTCCACTGCTTTTAATTTCTTTGATTTGACCTGAGCTGGGTGCTAATAAAAAATTATTTGTTGTTAACGTGCTGTTATTTAATGGTTTGTTAAAATATACCAAAAGGGTAGAATCGGATAAACGATT
>CAMDKO010000036.1 GCA_945901155.1 Pedobacter schmidteae | reverse complement strand
TAACCAAGAATTCCTTGTAAAATTCCACCTGGTATGATGAACCAGAAATTAATAGCACTATGTTTCCATTTACTATAATTGGTGGTTACCCCAAAAATATTTTCTAAATTCCAGCAAATGAAAAACAATACAGCAAAGAATACAATATTAATTAGGGTATGTTCAAAATCAAAAAACTCATGTATGGACATCCGATTAATTTATGATTGTTAAAGCTTAGCGATAGCTCTCTATTACAATCTACGCATTAATATTAACTCCAAGGCTGAAAAACGATTAATCCTAATTTGATCTTGCTTTAAATCTAGATTGATTATGTTTTGAAATCATCAGAGCATATTCATTCAAAGGAATACTGAAATTGTTTTTAGGTTTATTGGATTAAAATAAAAAGTGCTGAATTTCCATTCTAAATCATTTTTTAAGATTAGCCTTATATGAAAAAGCCCGAAATAAAATATTCCGGGCTTTTAAGATTGGATTACATAAAAGAAAATTATTCCACGTAAAACGTACCCTTCATCATTCCTACGTGTCCTGGAAAAGTACAAATAAACTCATAGAGGCCCTTTGCAGGTGCCGAAAACTCGATGGTATCTGATTGACCACCGCCAATCAATTTGGTATGTACAATAACCTCGGTAGCACCAGCAGGGATATAATCGCTATCTTTTGCTAGCATAGCTTTTGCCGCAAAGTCAGAAACAATAGTTCCTTGGGCAAGTAATGTCCAGTTATGCCCCATAGATTCTTTTGGCAGTTTACCAGTATGATTCAACGTTAATTTTACAGTTTGACCTTCCTTGACTTTAATTTCTGTAAGATCATACATCATATCATCACCGGCATTAATTGTAATTGAAATTTCTTTTTCAACTAACTCAGGCGCAGCTGCCTTAGACAGGGTATCCTCAGTTGTAGATTCAGATTTCTCTGCACTACTGTTGCATGCTGTGAATGCAAATAATGCCGCGATGGCAAACAGTCCTAATTTTCTCATAACATTATACTTTATATTTTAATTATGGAACAAAAATAATCTCTAAAAGAGCTATTAAAATCTGCTGAATGTCAATTTATTATTTAGTTTGTTTAGTATTAGAATAATAGCGCGTGGTGATACATATTATTATGAAAATCTAATTAAAAATAGGCCAATTATGGCTTTTTCTATTAATCTGGGAAAACATTTTTTAAATTAATAGATAATAAAAGGGTTTTAAATTCTTAATAATTATACTTTATCCCACTGAACAGCACTTTATACTTATTTCAATCCTAATCGTGAAAATATCTTCAATTTATTTTCAAATATATTTGTCAAAAATCATGAAAAGTCTATCTTTGCAATCCGTAAACAACTGAAAAGTATTTGCAATCATTGTTAATTTTCGGGGTGTAGCGTAGCCCGGTATCGCGCCTGGTTTGGGACCAGGAGGTCGTAGGTTCGAATCCTGCCACCCCGACAAACAAAGCCTTTTTTTGCTGAAAGCAAAAAGGGCTTTGTTGTTTTAACGCAGCCTTATCCGCCCTATGCGGATAAAAGGCGGAGTAAAAACAACAAAGCCCAGCTTCGAGGCACGAGAAGCGAAAGGCTTATGTTTGTAACGCCCCCCTACTCAGGATCAGCGCAGCTAATCCTGCCACACGTCAAATCACATTTTCTATTAAACAATCAAAAACAACAAAGCCCAGCTTCGAGGCACGAGAAGCGTAAGGCTTGCGTTTGTAACGGCCCCCTCCTCAGGATCAGCGCAGCTAATCCTGCCACACATTCAATCACGTTTTGTATTAAGCAATTCAATAGCTTCGAGGCACGAGAAGCGTAAGGCTTGCGTTTGTAACGGCCCCCCTACTCAGGATCAGCGCAGCTAATCCTGCCACACTCTAACCTATCTGATGTATGAAGGTACAACACTAACTAAATAGCCTTACTTCTTCATGATATAAGCAAATAGATCCCTAACCTCCTGATCATTTAAACGGTTTAGTATCCTTTCAGGCATAATGGATACTGGCAAAGCTTTCATTTCTTTGATTTGGCTTATAGAAAGTATAATCTCTTTACCTGCCTGCGTTTGAATAGTATGGGTATCTCCATTGCTAGCTGCAAGCTTACCTTCTATGGTTCGCCCATCTTTTGTAACAAAGCGATGAAGCCCATAACCTTCTCTGATATCTGCGTTTGGATCAACTATATTTAGCAAAAAGTAGTTCACATTACTGCGTTCATAGCCTGTGAGATCAGGACCAATATTCCCGCCTTCATTAAACAAACGATGACAGTAGCCACAATTGGCTAAATAAAGTATTCTTCCCTTATTTATATCACCAGAGCCAGATTTTATTAATTTCGAGTACTTAGCAATGGCTTCGTTCTTTTCAGAAGATGTTGCCAGTTTTACATTTGGCCAATACTTATCTGCCGAAGTACTGATTTTAGGATTGTTCAACTGCTTTAACCTGCGGGCAACCTGATCAGATACGTCATCCTTACTAATCCGCTTTGTTTCTGAAATTGCAATGAATAACTCATTTGCCCAACTTGTTCTGCTGGCAAAGAGATCTAATGCAGCATTTCGAACACCGGCATCTCCTCTAAACTGAGGATATGCTTTAACAATCCGTAAACCAATTTCATCAATATCATAACGCTGTAGGGCTACTAAAGAGGCCTCTTTCATTGCACCAGTAGACTTACTACTTTCAATAATACTTAATAAAATAGGAACAGACTCCGGCTGATTCGTCTGACCAAAAATAACGATATAGGATAAACGATGGTCAAAATCTGCATTCTCATCAGCTATGACATTCAGTGCTTTTTTAATTGCACCAACATTTCCCTGACGGATAGCAAGTGCCAGAGGAGCACCAAATAGTTCGGTCTGATAGGGTTGAATTGCTTTGGTTAGTTCCACTGATAAACCAATCACATCCCGGCCCCTAAGGCCTTCACGTAATCCGCTCATGAGTATTTTAGCATCTGCTTTTGATGGTGCAAGACTAATCAATCTTGAGGCAGCTTTATAATTTGCATCTCCTCCTGACAGAATGTAACGTTGCATCAATCGTTTTAATAGTACATCTTGAACAAGTTTTTTCTTCCATATTCCCTTATCCGCAAAAACTGAGATCAAAGCATCTCTATCTGTTTCGGCTTTGGCTTCCATGGCCCACCAAATCAGCAATGGAATATCCGGATCATTTGAATCTTCATGCTTAATGATTAGATTTTTTAATATTGGAATAGCAAATGATCCAACTAATCTTTTTGAAGTAGCCGCCAATTGGCTTCTAACCATCACATTGGTTTCAGTAGCTGCCAGTGCCGCCAGCTTAGCAGCTAGTGTAGAAGAAACTTTTCTTTGGTCTCCAATTAAACGCACCGACCATTCTCGAACATGAGGATCCTGGTGTATGATAGCCACACTAGCCAAATCATCATTTAAGCCTCCGCTCACATGTATTGCCCAAAGCGCTTCTAATGCAAGATCCGGATTAGCAGTTTTTAAAATAGTAGCTAACCGAGGTACAATAGACTTATCTCTCCGATTAGCAAACTGCAGTAAAGCTTGTTGACGAAACCATTTATTTTTATTCTCAAGTTGTTGAATGAGTTGAACATTACTGAGTTTACTAAGATCAAAACTTGCATAAGCTACTTTAGAACCTTTGGCACGCATCCTGTAGATCCTGCCTGAGCTTTTATGCCAAGTATCTCGGGGATCAACATGTGAAAGACGGCTATCATACCAATCGGCTATATAAACTGCGCCATCTGGTCCGGCCTTAATATTCACAGGTCTGAACCAATGGTCATTTGTTTCAACAATTTTTTTCTCATCTATATTTTTTAATGCAGAACCTTTTGATTCAAAGCGGCTAAGCTGTACATAATTTAACAATGGATTGATAGAGATCATTTTACCTTCATAGGCGGCTGGCAATTTACCGCCTTCATACCTAATTAGGGAATGTGTAAATCGAATTTTTTCGCCAATGAGTACCATATTATCAAGATTCCCAAAGGTATAGGGGTTTGTGTATGGACCATGCTTACCCAAACTTCTTGGATAATATCCGCCTTGCTTATAATAGGGCCCCCTATCTGAACCATTATTTCCTGAATATAACCTTCCTTTACTGTCAAATTCCACATTAAAGGTATTACCCCCACCTTCAGCAAAAACTTCAAAAACTTTGGTATCTACGTTATATCTCCAGATCACTTGCCCTGAAAAAGCAATATTTTTTGAAACCGCAGAACTGATATTAGCGGTAGTAGTACTTCCTTGAGCACCATATAGCCAGCCATCAGGCCCCCAGCGTAAGCTATTTGCAACAGCATGAGTATCCTCAAGGCCAAATCCGCTTAAATGAACAGATGCTTGTCCATTGGGAATCCCATCCCCTTCTGGATCATCAAAAGAAATCAGATAAGGAGGGTTCAGTACCCATATTTTTCCTCTTCCGGTTAACACGCTCGTTGCAATATTTAGTCCCGATATCGCATCGGTTGATTTATCAAAGGTTCCGTCACCATTCGTATCCTCGAATATGCTAATCTTATCCGCTCCCTTAAGCCCACCTGGAGGAGCTGGAGGCACCTTATCAAAGTGTACTCGTAAAAAATTATCGACACTGGTCACTTTCAAACCCTTAGGATAGGGATATTGATGGTATTGCACTACCCATAAACGGCCACGATGATCAAAGCTGAGTTCAACAGGCTGAACGATATCAGGTTCTGATAAAATCAGATCCATACTTAGGTCATCAGGAATTTGGAAATTACTTAGCGCTTTTTGAGGCTGAGTTGGCTGGGTTGAATCGGTAAGAGCGCCTAGACCCTTGAAGGCATTCATATAACGTGCCACATCATCATTGGCAGAAATATCTTTTATTTCAGGGGCTTTGCTTTGCTTATTAGTATTACAGGCATACAGCCCGGCAAAGAATAAAAATATAAAGTAAATCAGACTATTTTTAAGATTCATACTATTTGATATTATAATTTGAGATATCTAACCATAATTAGGATAAACTCTCTTCTTAATTCTAATAATTTCGAAATTATTTATCTAAAGGCCAATTGAAATGTTGTTTTATAAATTCAAGGGTTCCTTTTGCATTAATTTCATGAACTCCATCAAAATATTCAATTTTGGTCATTTGTGGAATCTTTAATTTACCGTAAAGCCGATTTACTTTTGCATATTCATAAGCAACCCATTCATCAATCCCTACTCCATCACTATGTCCACGTTCAACCATAAAAGGCCTTGGTGCAACAAGTGCTGCCATTTCTGCGTAATTGAAAGTTCTCCCAAGATTAAAATCAAACATTTCATATTCAGGCGCAAACATATAAGTACCTCGCCAGTCGGTACTTGCATTTTTCCAGATCCATTCATTAAAATCACCAGAGGAAATGCTCAGACTATAACGACCTAAAAGCGAAGGAACCCGTAAGGCCACTTTCCCGCCCCATGAAAGTCCGTATAGTCCAATTCGTTCTGAGTCCACCCAAGGCTGAGCTGTCAACCAATCTAAAATACGTTCATGTTGATTCAAAATGACAGAAAAAATTGACAAGCCTAAGGGATTGGCTTTCCGCTGAAGTTCACGATAATCATCGTTCATCATCCATGGAAAATGTGGCGCAAATACGATATATCCACGCTCTACTAATTGTATGGCCAATCCTTTATATATGCTATTTTCATCTAATACATCTTTTGGTAAACCTTTCGCGCCATGCTGAACAACAATTACAGGACGTTTTTCTCCCGGCTTAATGTCTTTGGGAAGTAATAGATAGCCCCAACTAAAAACATCAGGTAAAACATCAAGGGTGACTTCATATCCTGTCCAATTAGCTTCATTTAATATTTGCCGCGAACGCGGGTTCATATCAATCTGACCAGAAGGAATACGCCCAATCACTTTCTCCCAGAAATAGTCCTGAAAAGGTTTCATGCTTTTACGCCATGCTTCTGGACTTGAAATACTTGTTTTATTCCAGAAAAAATCATCTCTGACATGAGCTGAATACTGAATCAAAGACTGAGTATAAGTCTCTAACTCAGTAAGCTGACGTAATTGCCTACCTTCTGAGTCTGATTTAATGGGTGTATGAACAGGCGGCTTTCCTGCTGGTATTAATGATTTTAATTCAGGACTTAATTTTTTTAGAAAAATGAGTAAACTTTTTTCATTTAGAGGCTCCAAAAGCTTTTCTTGATTGTGAAGTAATTGAATAGATGACTCATAGGACCCGCTAATTTGTTTCGCTCGTATTAGTTCAGAATTTACATCTGCGAACCTTGGAGCAAGTAATTTCCCTGGCGCAGCTGTAACGCGTAAACGAACGGGACCTGGTAATGCATTTGGAGCGCCTTTGATATCCGGGGGTGCTGAATATTCAATGAACAGGCTTCTGGGAGCAATCAGGCCTGCAATCTCTGCATCTCCAAATTCACGAAGCAGACCAAATAAATTCCTGTAGATTGGTTCCTCCCAAATTCTTTCACGTTTCCCAAAATAACCACTCACTAAAGTAGCATCTATACGGGTGTCGACAGCAGATGTATAAAATCCAAGTAAGCCACCCTCAGCCCATCCAAGGATTCCAATTGGGGCATCAGTTTTTTTGTTCTGCTGATCGAACCAATTAATCGCAGCCCTTATTTTTTGTACTTCATATCCAATTATATGACGGCCAAAGGTATATGCCTGCCTATAAATCCATTCACGATGTGGCTGATTCGTAAAAAGGTTGAGTCTTGTACTCCCTGAAGCTGTGGCAGAACGGTTAATTAAGGCAGGAATAATCACTTGACAACCATTTTCAGCTAGACGACGAGCATATTGAAGTTGAACAGGCAATCCTGGAATCATACCGGCTAGCATTTCAGGTTCCTGATCTGCATCAGGAATAGCAAGCACCCTTGCTTTTACTTTCAGTTTGGGTTGTAGCAATATCCCTTCCCCATAAATATCTCCAAATACATGCCAGCGAACAGAATACGCTGTAAAGTATTCATTTTCAGCAATTTTTGCAGGTGAAAAAACTGATGAAATGTATTCCATTTTTACATCAGTATCCAAAGAATCAGCTATTCCGATTATTTCGGCTAAACGTTTACGATTTGGGAGAATTGATTTGTTATAAGAGAATGGACTAGAAAAGTCAGTATTACGGAATTCAGCCCGTCCTTTTACAGATGCCGCTAATTCACGATCAAGAAAGCGGTCTATACCCTTAATCATCATGGATGAGAAATCTCTATTTTCAAGCAAAAGAGTACTTCCTTTGATGCTTTTGTCAGGATTCTGAAAATTATTGGTTTGGGCATTTCCAATTAAACCAATACCTATCAAAAACAGAAATAATAGAAACCTAGTGAAATTAATTCTCATATCTTTTTCATATTTATTGAGTGCTACTAATTGAAATATTCTCTTTCATAACGGCCCCAATGAATAATAACTTATTTCATCCGATTTTAACCTGCCCACGTTTTTATCCTTAATCTGAGACTATACCTACTGCATTTAAAGGAATAAACTCGTAGCCTTACGTTATTTTAGCAATCTCGCTGATAATATAATCCATTATTTGCGAATTTCTACTCTGCTCAATTTCTTCTAAACTAAATATAGGATTTTTAATATGACATTTACTTATTGTTATTCCCCTGCTATTTCTTACCCAATAGCATCTCTTCCTTGCGTATTTCTTAAACTAAATCCTAAAAGATGTAATCAATCCAAATGAATTTTCACCCAGATTGACTGAAAAACATTAAATTAAATAGATTGGGTTCAGAATTTTCTTCTTTATGATCCAACAAATTGGCATAAGCGATCACGCTGGGTAATTGGTAATTTATATATGAAGATCATAACGGTCATTATCTGCACCCTAAATAATAGCTATCATCCGGTTTAATACGTTACACTTTGGAGTATTCTTAATTATTTTGCTTTCAATGTGGATATAGTTGAGATATCTGATCAAAATGATCCCTTCATGAATTTGATACTCCACAATACATTTCAACCTTGCTGTTCAGGTATTCGGACATTCGTGGAGCCTCAAAATCTTTATAAGAGTGATGGAAACATTAATTCTTGACAGTATATTTCACAAATAAACCTTCATCAAAAATGGCGGGTATAGTTTCAGGAACTTCTGCATCATCGATCCTGGTGATTCAAATGGGAATAATAAATTTGTCAAAGAGTAACATTTCTTTTCGAGCTTGCAAAGCCAGAAAGTGGACTGGTTAGTTAGCAATTAAAATAATAAGTATTAAAAATTATTTAGATTTCTAAAAATATGTACGCGAAATCTCTTAATTGATCAATATCTCATCAACCATCAATAATGCTGGCTTTCCCTTTGTCGGATGCCACTCAGGAAGCTTCTTAAGCGGCTTAGCTATGATTTTTATATAAGATACCGATTGAGGCTTAAATGTGGTATAAATGCTCTTAATTTCCTGTATACTAGTTTTATTTGGCATAACTGGATTCATAGTGCCAATCAACTTCAAATTATCCTTATCAGTTCCAGCAAAAACCTGAATGCTTGTTGGAGGGAAAGAATATCCATAAGGAAAACGGTTATCAAATCCATTAGGAGATATCAAGGTGTTTAAGGCTATATTTTGAATTATTCTAACTGTATTAAATTCTAATAACACCTCTAAATTATTTCCCTGGTATCCTAGCCAGTTAGAATTATTTGTATCAAAATCACCAAGCTGTCCATCTATCAAAGAATTTGCACCCATCGCTTTATGGTATTGGTCAGATTCAAACATTATTTTGATTCGATCTGGTTTGATAGACGTTTTTAAAAACCCAAAGGTACTTACCCCACTACTAAGCCATCCTTTTTTATAAGCCTTAGCCTTAATTGTAGAATTTGATTTAATAATTAAATTATTATTAAATATAGGAGATGTTAAACTATCTGGTTCTGTTCCATCTAAGGTATATCTGATACTGACATCCTGTCTAGGGTGAGTTAGTTCAATTTTAGTTTGATCTTTAAAGACTCTAGAACTATTATTTAACAAAGGTTGTGTTAGTTGAATTGGAGAATTACCGTCATCTTTATAACCAGTAAGTATCTTTATTTTTTTGTTCAATTTCTTCAATTCCTGAATATCTTTTTCAGAAAAAGAAGTATTCCAAATAGTCAGTTCTTCAAGACTTTTTAATGAAACAATAGGCTTTACTTGAGCTAAATTAACTTTAGTTCCTGACAGTGATAAGCTTTTCAAAGATTTTAATCCGGAAAGTTCTTTTAATCCACTACCGGTAATATCAGTAAAATTCAAGTCCAAGTTCTGTAAAGACTCAAATTGTGAAATTTTATTGAGATCAGTATCCTTAACAGGCATTCTGCTCAACCTCAGACTGACAATTTGATCTTTAATTGCAGTTAACTCATCTAGTGATTTAGAATCAAAGCCATTTTTACTAAAAAAGCTAACGGCTAATGCTGGCGAACCTTGTGAAACCGGTGCTACCAATCTGTAAAAAGTATTTAATTTCTTGATGGTTTTATCGTCAGCAGCAGCAAAGTCGAATTCTTCGTCCTCAATTTCTGTAGGCTTAAACCTTGAAGCTGCCAATACTCTTAGCGAATCATTCTGTGCAAGATCTGTGACTTTTTTGCTGAATGAGGCATTATCCTTTATCCATAAAAAAAGTAGTCTAGATTCTTCTTCAGTAAGTTGTGGTTTTCCGGAAGGTGGCATGTGTTTTTTCTCAGATGATGGCAAATGTATCCTTTCCAGTAAAAGGCTTAAATTTGGTTTTCCGGCAATAAATAGTTTACCGGTTTTGCCACCTTTAAGTATTGAAAGCGAATCAGTAAGTTTTAAACTACCTTTTAACTTCTGGTCATTATGACAACTCACACATTTTTCTTGCAAAATAGGCTGTATCACATGATCGTATACCTTGGCTTGTTCTAATGGAACTAATACAGGGGTGGTAATTGGTTCAAGAACAAAATTATCACCATGTGTTAATACAGACCCAAAATGACCTGCAACAATCAGGATAAGGGCTAAAGCAACAGATCCTGATTTGGCAATGATTTCTTTATACCAAGCAAAATCTCGGATTTTAAATAAAAGAGAGGATAAAAAAACTGTACTTACACCAAACCACTTATGAAAAAGCAATGCATCACCATCGTATCCATCCTCAAGAGATAGTATTAAACCCATCAAGACTGTAATCCCAGATAAAAGTATTCCACTAAGAAATAATCCTGAGGTAAAATCTTGATAAAAGCTAGTGGCTGCGTTTTCAGATTTAAAACGAAAAAACTCCATGCCTGCAGCCAGGATAAGTAATGCAATTGGAAAATGCAGAAGTATAGGATGCATTCTACCTATGGGCTGTACCCATTGAGGAATTACTAATTGTTGCTCAAAGATCAATAAAAAGACGATCAGCACATTGAGGCAAAAAATTACACTAACAGCATAAGCATTAAGCTTGCTTTTCATAAAAATAATCTTGTAGTAAAGAAATTAGACTCTTTTAAATTTATAAGGATATACCTTGCCTGAAGCCCATTGTGCAACATACAGGTTTTCATCATCATCAACACATACATCATGCGGATGGACAAATATTTTCTCAGCTTGTGATAATGTTTGCAATTTCCCGTCTTTATAAACAGGTTCTGATCCTCCAATATTAGAAACAAGTTTATTATCCTTATCTAAAATTATTGTAAAACCTGATCCCACATTATCAATTTTTGCAGATCTAAATACAGCAGCGTACAAATGGTCATTTTTTATAACCGGACGGCAAACAAAAGCTCCTGGCAGTTCGATTGTTCCCAATAGCTTTCCATCCATTGAAAATCGTTTAAAACAATTGCGCGTACGATCGGTTATCAAGAGTGTTGGCGCACCTGATCTTCTGTCAACAACTATTCCGTGCGCATTGTCTAGATTTTCATTGCCTTTACCTCGACCACCAAAATAACCCTTTAATTTACCATCATTGCTATAATGCAAGATGTATTGAGCTCCATAACCGTCGGCAATAAAAAAATCACCATTGGAATCAACAGCAACTTCTGTGGGTACAAATTCTTTCTCACTTTTATAAATGCCAGCCTCCATTGGAACATCTATGGTCAATACTATTTTACCGTCCATGGTAGTTTTGTAAACCTGATGCTTTGCTGTATCTGTAATGTAGAGGAACTGAGTTCCATTTTCATCGGCTAATGTAAGTCCGTGACCACCTGGAAATTCATGGCCCCAACTATCTAACAGCTTTCCCGATTTATTATAAATAAGAATGTTGTTTTTAGTTTCATTGGTAAGCAGAATAATTCTGCCTTTTTTGTCCTGAACCATTTCATGGCAATCATTCACAGGGAATTTTGCTGAATCTAAAGTTCCCCATTTAGTATCTAGGGTGTACTTCATATTATTATGGCCATAAATCGGGCCTTTATTTACGGCAAACAAATCTTTTGCAATAAAAAAACTTGCAGTGACTCCAGCACTATTCTGAATGAATTTTCTTCTATCCATAAAATGATTTAAAAAGCTAAATATTAAACTAAAATATCATTAATTACTTTGCCTGAAACATCTGTCAAGCGGTATCTTCTACCTAAATGCTTATAAATCAATTTTTCATGATTTAGACCTAGACGATTTAAAATTGTTGCCTGAAAATCATGTACGTGCACTGGATCTTTCACCACATTATATCCAAATTCATCTGTTTCACCATAAGAAATACCAGGTTTTATACCCCCTCCGGCCATCCAGATACTGAAGCAACGCGGATGATGGTCACGACCATAGTTGTCGGCCGTCCATTTACCTTGGCTATAGTTTGTCCTTCCAAATTCACCACCCCATATCACAAGAGTTTCATCTAATAAACCTCTTTGCTTCAAATCTGTGATCAACGCAGCTGATGCCTGATCTACGTCTTTGGCTTGTGAGGCTATTTCGTTAGGCAAATTACCATGATGATCCCAGCCTTGATGATACAATTGAACAAAACGGACACCATTTTCGGAAAGTTTGCGGGCAAGTAAGCAATTGGCGGCAAAGGTTCCTGGAGTCATTGCGTCAGTACCATAAAGTTTGATGATATCATCCGGTTCTTTTGAAAGATCCATGATTTCGGGCACCGCTGTTTGCATTCGGTAGGCCATTTCATATTGCTGGATCTTTGTACTAATCTCAGGATCTCCAAATTGCTCATACGACAATTGATTCAATTGTGATACTTGATCAAGAAATTTTCTACGCTCATATTTATTCATCCCATCGGGATCTTTTAAATAAAGAACAGGATCATCACCACTACTGAATTGAACACCCTGATGAATAGATTCAAGGAAACCACTTGACCATAATTTAGAATAAACACCCTGGCTATTTCCTTTACCTCTTGAAAGCAATACTGTAAATGATGGGAGATTCTTATTTTCGCTACCAAGGCCATAGCTTAACCAGGATCCCATACTTGGACGGTTGCCCTGTTGTGCACCGGTTTGAAAAAAGGTTAATGCAGGGTCATGGTTTATGGCCTCTGTATGCAGTGATCTGATCACGCAAATATCATCGACAACTTTTGAAGTATAAGGAAGTAGATCACTGATCCAGTTTCTTGATTCTCCATGCTGCTGAAAATTAGCAAATGACCCAACCATAGGAAAAGCAGTTTGATTGGCAGTCATTCCAGTTAAGCGTTGATTTCCTCTGATTGATGAAGGCAAGTCTTGGCCCATCATTTCTCTTAGCCTTGGCTTATAGTCGAACAGTTCTAATTGAGAGGGTGCACCATTCTGAAATAGATAAATTACGCGTTTTGCCTTTGGTGCAAAATGCGGAATTCCAGGAGCTAATCCTGAATCAGAAGAATCACCACTAAAAAGGTCGGGCACCAGTAATGAGCCAAGAGCTGCACTACCTAGCCCGAGACTGAGTCGGGAAAGAAATCGACGTCGATTAGAATTCAATCCATGTTCTAAAAAATCTTTTTGCATTAGGATCTGGTTATAGTTTCTTCTAAATTATATAGCGCAGTGATTACCTGCATCATTGCCGCTACACTATATTTATTCATTTTTTCGGGATTAGGATACTCTCCAATGGCAAGGAGTTTATCAGCACGGCTTTGCTCCTTCTTAAAAGTAACAAGTTGATCATTGTAGTATTGACTCAATATTTTAACTTCATTTTCAGTGGGCTTCCTACATACAATTAATCTAAAAGCTTTTATTACTTTATCTTGGATTTTTAGTGGTTCAACGTCAATTTTAGAGGCTAAAACACGAGATGCTTCAATTACCGTAGGATCATTCATCATGATCAGTGCCTGAAGCGGAGTATTGGTTTTTAATCGAACAATTTCACACTGATCTCTGTTACTTGCATCAAAAATTCCCATTACTGGTGGTGGAACGGTGCGTTTCACAAAAGTATACATCCCTCTGCGATACAAATCTGCACCATGATCCTGTCTGTAAACCCTTAAAACTCCACGACCAGATGAGGCTGTTTCCCATAAACCGCTAGGTTGGTAAGGTTTTACACTGGGGCCACCGATTGTTTTAACTAACAGACCACTACTTGATAATACTAAATCGCGTACAAGCTCGGCCTTAATTCGATATCGAGGAGCTCTTGAAAGGAAGATATTCTCGGGATCTACTTTTAACTTGTCTTTTGAAATCACTGCAGACTGTCGGTATGTTGCAGAAGATACCATTTGTTTAACCAGACGTTTTATATCCCAACCATGTTCCATAAAATCAACAGCAAGCCAATCCAATAATTCAGGATGCGTTGGCAGTTCGCCCTGCATACCCATATCACCTGCAGTTTTAACTATACCTCTACCAAATATCTCCTGCCAAAGCTGATTCACAAACACTCTAGATGTCAGTGGATTTCGCTTATCAAATAACCATTTTGAAAGACCTAGTCTATTCTTTGGAAGATTATTGTCAAATGCCAATATTGATTTTGGAGTACCCGCTACCACTTCTTTACCGGGAGCATCATAGGCACCTCGTTTTAGAATGTAGGTTTTTCTTAACGTATCACGGTCGCCCATCACAGAAACAATCAACTTGTTGGTATCTTGCTTATTAATGAATTTTAAAATGTTTTTAACTTCATCGTTACTAATCTGAATCATTGGATTCTTTGCGTAAGTTTCAGGCCCTCCAATAGTAGAGGATATCCCAACTTCCTTGACATTATTGAAAAAAGCATACAACTGATAGTATTCCTTTTGAGAAAAAGGATCATATTTATGGTCATGACATTGTGCACATTCGAGTGTAACACCAATCAGTGCCTTTGAAAAGGTATTAGTTCTATCTATTACATACTGAACACGATATTCTTCATCAACTACTCCCCCTTCTTCAGTTATTTTATGGTTTCGGTTAAATCCAGTAGCCAGAATTTGTTCTTTGGTGGCATTAGGTATTAGATCACCAGCTAATTGTAGGGTAATAAATTGATCATAAGATAAATTTGTATTAAACGAATTAATTACCCAGTCGCGCCATGGCCATGATGATCGATAACTATCATCCTGAAATCCATGTGAATCTGCATAACGTGCTACGTCCAACCAATGCAAGGCCATTTTTTCGCCATAAGCAGGGCTTTTAAGTAATTGATCAACAGCCTTTTCATAAGCTCCAGGAGTTTTATCAGCCATGAATTGATTCATCATTGCAATACTTGGTGGCAAACCAGTTAAATCAAGACTCAATCGTTTCAATAAATATTCTTTATCTGCTTCTTTATTGGGTTCGAGATTTTTTTGTGCCATTTTACTTAAAATAAAATGATCGATTTCATTTTTTGCCCATTTAGTATCTTTTACCTTTGGCAAAGGAGATTTCTTTGGTCTTGTGAATGACCAATGAGTTTCATATTTGGCACCCTGGCTAATCCATTTTTCGATTAGATCTATTTCTCTAGAATTTAATTTAAGATTAGATGAAGGAGGGGGCATCAAAATAGAAGTGTCTTTAGAAGAAATACGCATGAAAACCTCTGATAATTGAGGTTTTCCGGAAACTAAAGCATGTCCCGATGGATTTTCTTTTAGAGCTTTGAAAGCACTTTCCTCATTATCAAGTCGAAGACCAGCTTGGCGTTTATTAGCATCAGGTCCATGACAAGCAAAACATTTGTCTGAAAATATGGGTCTAATGTCAAAATTATAACTTACCTGATCAGGAATTTTTTCCTCAGAACTTTGAGCATCACCAATATAATTGCATGATTGAACGGTATAAAGAACTGAAATAAGTAAAAATAGAAAGTAATAGATTCTTTTTTTCATGAATAGAATAGCGTTTAATGCTATGTTTAATTTATTTGTAAAGACCAATATAGTGAGACCTTTGAATTTTATAAAATAAAAATTTACACATAGTAAGAATTTGAAATAATTCCCAAAAAAAATGATGCAAGATATTTAGTATAAAACAGACTATATGTGACTATACATCTATTTTAACTAAAAAATAAGCGAAGAAAATTAATGATTGAAAACGAGATGTACTAAATAATAATAAAATAAAAATTAGCCTTTAGGAATTTGCCAAATAATATTTTGACCAAAGCATAGATCAAAAAAACAAAGATTCTTTATGATGTTTAACCGTTTAAAATTCTAGAGAGAAGCGAATTAGATTTTGAAGTTCTTCATGATCAATAACCAGATTTTTAATGAATCAATTTTTAAAAAGCATTAAAATTCAATGGTCTTGATTCAAAATGATCTTAAAGTTTATCTCTGTTTTCGTAAACCTTCATGATTGCATTGATCACATCATCCATATCCTGAGTGCTTCCTAATAAAGATCCAGATCCTTCTAGAACAACCATTTCTTCATTACAAATAAGATCACAATTGGGAAAATTCATTTCTTCACGATAGCGCTTTAGTCTTGCAGACGAATACATAGTCTTATATTCTTTAAGACTTATTATCTCATCTATCCATGGTTCAACATGAAACCCACGGGCAATATAGGGGCTTAAATTAATCCCTTCGGCAGCAAGAGCTTTCAAAAATTTACTCCGTTCCACATTATTAAAATGCTCTTTATGATAGCTCATTGCATATTTATAATAGCCTGAACTTTCAGTACCCTCGTATTGCTTTTGAGGAACTAGACCTTTAAAGCCTTTAAGTTTTGAACTTAAATATGCAGCATTTGAATTACGTCGTTCAAACCGTTCTTTTGCTGACGACAACTGACCCATTAATATGGCGCCTTCAAACTCATTCATCCTGTATTTTGGGCCTATGGTTACATTGCTTCCCTTTCGGTTAGTACCGTGATTCTGTACGGTGAAACATCTATCCATTAATTCGGCATCATTACCAATAATAGCACCCCCTTCACCGCATGAAATTTGTTTACTTGCCTGGAAACTAAAACATCCAAGATCGCCAATAGCCCCAACTTGTTTTCCCTGATACCTAGCAAAATTAACTTGACATGCATCTTCAATAACCTTAAGATTATGTTTTTTTGCTAGAGCCATGATCTTTTCCATATTACAGGGCATCCCCATGATATGAACAGGTATGATCGCTCTGGTATTTTTATTGATCCTTTTTTCAACTTCATCTGGATCCATCTGAAATGACTCGCGATCAAGATCAGCAAGTACCGGCAATGCTCTACTAGTTAAAATAGCAGATACAGTACCAAAATCGCTGTATGGAGAAGTAATAACTTCATCACCAGGACCTAAACCTAGAGCTTCAACACATGTACTAAGTGCTTGAGTGCCTGAGCCTGTACCTACACAAAAATTGGTACCTGTAAGACGTGCATATTCTTTTTCAAATGTGGCAACTGTACCTGTTGGCGATTGAATACGGCTCCAAATACCACTTTTAGTGGTCTTAATAATCGATTCCATCATTTTATCATCTGCCAACATCGCTGGCCATTTAGGCCAAACCTTTGCACGTATTGGGGTTCCACCCAATAATGCTAATTTCCTTGAAGCACTTTTTGTATTTCCCATGACAGGAAAAACACTTGAAAAAGCAGTTGCAACAGTAGTAGTGGTCACCGCAGCGATAAAATTTCTTCTGTTAAAGTCCTTAAATTCCATAAGTTCTCTTTTTAAAGGCAATAAATAAAATCTAAAAAAAATAGAAAACTGATTTATAGAATTCTATCTATATTAAATACAGAATACATTTAATGTAAAAGTTTTCGGATTGCTTTCATCAAAATTCCTTCAGCCTCAGCAGTAACCCCTGAAGCCTGTCCTGTTTCGTATCCACCTTGCGCATAAGCTACTGCATTACCAATATATCCCATACCATAATCACCATAACCTGCCACAGCCACAAAAAGATCAGGACGTTCAGCTTTTGCAGCTAACTGATATTCAACAAATGGTTCGCCAGGAAGATGTAAAATCCTGACATTGCCAATAGTTAAACAAGAAAGATCTATTTTTTTACCTGCTTCTAAACGTCTTAACCAAACTAGTTTAGAAAGATTATTTGCCACAAAAACAGGAGTTTCAGTTTTTATTTTAGCTTCAAGAGCTTCTATACCCTGAGCTGGCTTCAATGTAACAGATTCTACATTCCATTCAATTGAACTTGCATTAACAGGCTCTTGTTTGGTTAAATCCCATGCTCGTTTCATACCATCAGCAAGACGCTCGGCAAGGATCAACCTATTCTCTTTGGCCCCATCATTATACTTTCCTGCAGTAAGATTGCCTCCAGCACCGTTAAAATGAATATGAAGCGCATCTGGAACTGCCAGCTGACGCATAAATCGAGCAATTCCCGGAAAATCAGGATTTGCAATTCCTGTTCTGTAATAACTTTGTGGATGCGATGCATAATAACTTAAAACAGCTACAGGCTTATTATTAGTCCAGAAACTGATCACAGATACCATTGGGTCAATTAAACCTTCAGGTTCTGCCCTTAAAGCAGCATCACGAGTTGCTGAAGTACGAGAGGCTTTTGCCTTGCCATCAGGACCCAAGATACGTCGGTTCGAAGCAACTTGATAAACCGGTGCTTCACCTTTTCCTATATGAGTAAGTGGAACTGCTGTACTTATTGATTTATTAATTGCTAGACCCAAACGTTTTATAAGATCTCTTGTATAAGTACCATCAAATGCAATTGGATTTAAGCCTGCTTTCAATAATAATTTTTCTGCACCTAGGTCAGATGCAGGTGCATCGTGCTGGTGAATAGCATGAACTACTACTCTGGAGGGAATAGTACCTGCTGCTTCAGCCATGATACGTTTAAATTCATCCTGACTATCATTACTGATACCAATCCAATCAACTGAACACATCAAAATTGGCTGACCGGAACCCAAAATTACAATTCCCTTAGCACGAAGACCAAGATCCCAGTTATTAAGCATGGGGTCGTAGGTTAAATTGCTTCCAATCGGAGGAGTTGCATCTACATCAAATGTGGCAATTTTAAGCGTGTTTTGTATTGGTTCCGCAAGACTAGAAAAAGAATGCAAGACCAATACATAAGTGATTAGAATGCGGATAAAAGTCGTGGTATAATTAATTTTCATTATTTAGTATTTCGGGAAATTGAAAATTTAAAATCAATCAGAAGAAGAAAAATTAAAGTATAAATTTCAATACTGATATTATGATTTATTTTTTGCTAGTGCCCTTTTAAACATAGATTCTAAGCTTACCCTAGCACCACCATTATTCTTACTCTCATCAGCCGCTTCCATAAAAGCACACATTTCTAATGTTTCTTGAGAACTTACAGGTGGGATACCTGTTTCGAAGAATTCAATGATCTTTACAAGTAATGGATCGTATCCGCCATAGTTTCCGATAGTAGACACACCTTTTTCACCATAAACTGTCCCTCCATATTCCTGTTTACCTTTGTGGATTCCTCTGAAAGAACCAATACGATTATCCTCCCAGGTGCCTACAACAACATCTGCAATATCAGCATTTACGCGAACAACAGATTTACAACCTGTTCCCATTACTGTAAACAAAGTTTCAACACCGTGTATACCATACCAGAACAAATCAGGATGAGTGCTTTCAAAATGACATGGACTATAAGTCTCTGCGCCAAGCACTTTTCCTATTTTTCCATTAGCTATTTCTTGTGCCCCTGTTGTAAACCTTAAGGAAGAAGCAGAAAATACAGGAACTTTGTATTTATCAGCTGCTTTAAATATAGCCATAGCATCCGCTAATGAGGCAGCAATCGGCTTATCAATGAACACCCGTTTTCCTGATTTAAAAACTTCTATAGCTTGCTCAAGATGCAAACGACCATCATTTGTTTCCAGTAAAACAACATCAACCTTTTTTAATAAGTCTTTAATTGAATCAACAATCTCAACACCTAGTTTTTTAACATCCTCTATATAACCAGGAATTCTGTCTGCACTTGATTTAATATCCTTACTACCATAAGGATATGCTGCAATAACTTTATAGCCTGCATATTTAGTTCCTACTGATGAATTATTTAAGGCCTTAGCAAAAGCTATACTATGGGATGTGTCAAGACCTATTATTCCAACACGTTTCTGTTCTTGGTTTATACTTTTTCCAAAAGAGCTCAAAGACCCAGAAAGTCCGATTCCTATTCCTGCAATAGCAGCAGAGTGAATAAATTTGCGACGATTATATTCTTGTTTCATATGATAATAAATTAAATATTCTATACGTTTACGTACCCGAATATAGTGATCATTTAACTAATGTTATTAAATAAAAAGAGTAAAAAATCAAATCAAAACAATTGAGGAAAAAAGACTCGATAATTCATTGAAAATATCCTAGAATAGAAAAAAAATCAATTTCTGTAGAAAGCTGAATTTTCTTTTGTAAGAATGTCTATAGGCATAAAATATATCTTTTCTACAGCAGAGCCAAATGCCAAATGTTGGTAAAGTGATATCAAACCTCTGTATCCCTG
>CAMDKO010000035.1 GCA_945901155.1 Pedobacter schmidteae | reverse complement strand
ACATATTCGGATAATCACTCATTAAGCGATCTGTTAATCCCCCCGGGCTAACCTTCCCTCTTGGATACAGCACATTTTGATCCGGATGGTTCTTGTCAATATTAGCCCAGAATGTTTGTGAATGTCCTAAAAAATTAACCTTGGGATATTTTTCAAGCATTTTATGAAAGCGCTCAAAACCACGATTATACATATTATACTGCCAGTGCATGAGTACAGGCACATCATATTCCTGAGCCAGTTGATAAATCTTCTGCATCTCTAGCGAATCACAGTCTACATTGAATTTCAATTCACCAATCACCTTGGCACCCAGCTTCAGATACTTTTCAATCTCTGGAATAGCCCCAGGAAAATCAGGAACCTCGCACGCACCAAAAAGCATTTCTGATGAATGTTCACGGGCATATTGATAACAGGTTTCATTACCTCCAGCCTTAACTTGCAAACCATTACTCACTCCATAATGAGTTGAACCATAGTTCAAGGGCCTGCCAGCAGGAAGAAGTATAGTGGTTGTGACACCCATCATCCGCTGATGTGCAAGCATTTTTTGCTGACTCCTACCCGCATAATCAGTATGCTGATGAATATCGATAATCGGTTCAGAAGTCTGAAGTTCTGCACCATTGAGGTTTAAAGTATAACCCGCAAGCAGTAAACCTGTTCCTGTAATAAAATGACGACGGTTGATTGTATTTTTGATTTCCATAGTAAAGTTTACCTACCCAATTTACATAATTTAAAATAACATTGCGACTTACGAAATCACCTCACCGAGCGCAAAGTGATTTCGTCAGTCACATTTAAGCGTGGCGAAGACGAATTTGTCTTCCATAACGTCTAGGTAAATTCGTAAGTCGATAGCTATCGGGTCTGAAACAGTCACCTCTATTTTACAGAAGATAAGTCTAAAATAATCAAATCTTGATTAACTTTAAACTCTCAAATAAAACCATGAAAGCAATTAAAGCATATGCCGCCCTAAGCGCAGAAAAACCCCTAGAACCCTGGCAGATTGATCGTCGTGAACCTGGTTCAGAAGATGTAGAAATCGAAATTCTGTTTAGCGGAGTATGCCATTCTGATATACATACCGCAAGAAATGAATGGCGTAGCACGGTTTATCCGGTTGTTCCCGGGCATGAAATTGTTGGCAAAGTAACCCGTGTGGGTAATGCTGTCAGCCGCTTTAAAATTGGCGATAATGTAGGTGTTGGCTGCTTTGTTGATTCTTGCAGACAGTGTAGAAACTGCAAGGATGATCAGGAACAATATTGTGAAAATGGGCATACGCAAACGTATAATTCTTACTCACAAGACCGTAAAACTATAACGCATGGTGGATACTCCAGCCATATTGTTGTTACCCAACATTTTGTTCTTAATGTTTCTGATAAATTACCATTGGCAAATGTAGCCCCTCTTTTATGCGCAGGTATCACCACCTACTCTCCTTTGAAACACTGGAATGTAAAAAAAGGAGATAAATTGGCGGTATTGGGCTTAGGTGGGCTTGGTCACATGGCGGTTAAGATAGCCTCATCAATGGGAGCAGAAGTAACGGTATTAAGCCGTTCAAAAGGTAAAGAAAAAGACGCTGCAAGATTAGGCGCAAAACATTTCAAGATCACTTCTGATCCTGAGAACATGAAAAACTTGGCCGGAAGTTTTGACTTTATCATCGATACAGTTTCAGCAGAGCATGATTACAATCAATACCTTGCCCTATTGAGAACGAATGGAGTAATGGTACTTTTAGGTGCTCCTCCAACTCCTTCAGCGGTTTCAGCTTTCCCACTCATTGGTGGTCGCAGAAGTTTAGTTGGCTCATTGGTAGGTGGCATCAAAGAAACCCAGGAAATGCTCGATTACTGCGCCGATCATAATATCAGCTCAGATATTGAACTTATAAATATGAATCAGATTAATGAAGCATATGAAAGAACACTTGCCGGTGATGTACATTATCGTTTTGTAATCGATATGAAATCACTAAATTGAGCTTTATTAAATTTAAACACAAATTACCTATTATTAGATTAGAAATTAACATTCAAAAGATCAATCATGACTAAAAAAATGTCTTTTTTAATAAGTGCAATAGCGCTTATCTTCACCGCTTTCAGCAATGGAGCCTACTCACAGGATAGCAGCACAGATCCTGTAGAAAAACTTGCCCCTAATAGTGCTTACCCATCTGCCTTTGCAGGTCAGACAAGAATTGCAGGTGTAAAAACCAAGGCAGCAATTCAATCAAAAGTGCTTGTAAATGGACTTAAAAGACCATGGGGGATGACGGTATTGCCTGATGGAAGGCTTTTGATCACTGAAAAAGCTGGAGTCATGAAAATTGTCACAACTTCAGGAACAGTAAGTGAACCGATTACCGGTTTGCCGGAAGTAAACTCTGCCGGACAAGGAGGTTTACTAGGCCTCACCATTGATCCTGATTTTACAAAAAACAGAATGGTTTACTGGTCATTTTCTGAAAAATCAGCTTCAGGAAACCTAACTGCAATTGGCAAAGGAACACTGTCATCAGATGAAAAAAGAATAGAAAACGTCACTGTGATCTATCGTGCAAATCCGGCACATCCAAGTACCGGGCATTATGGTGGACGAATTCTGGTTGATAAAACTGGTAATTTATTGATCACAACTGGAGAACGCTCTTCACTAGAAACCAGACCTCAGGCTCAGTTTCTAACCTCGGCTAATGGAAAAGTAATTCGCATCACTAAAGATGGGAAGCCTGCTGCGGGAAATCCATTTCTGAACAATTCTGAAGCTAAACCTGAGATTTATACCTATGGTCACCGAAACGTTCAAAACCTAGCCTTTCATCCGGTAACGGGCGATATTTGGACCGCTGAATTTGGACCTAGAGGTGGTGATGAGTTAAATCTGATCAAACCAGGCAACAACTACGGCTGGCCAATCATTACCTACGGTATTGAATATAGCGGTGCTAAAATAGGTGATGCCATTCAGCAGAGAGAAGGAATGGTGCAGCCTGTATATTACTGGGATCCGGTAATCTCTCCAAGCGGAATGTCTTTCTATAGCAGTAACACTATTTCTGAATGGAAAAATAATCTGTTCATTGGAAGTTTAAGTGGGATGCATGTACTTAGACTGGTCATCAAGAATAATAAAGTTATTGGTGAAGAAAGACTTCTTGCCGATGAAAAACAACGTTTCAGATCGGTAATTGAAGGTAAAGATGGTGCATTATATGCTATCACAGATGAAGGAAGATTATACAGGCTAGGAAAATAAAAAAGCAAAAATTTTTATTAGCTAAAACAATCATATTCACTAACAGGGATTGGTTTTATACCAATCCCTGTTTTTTTATGCCTTGAAACAAGGTTTAGCATTCAAAATTATTGGCAAAATTGATGATATTTAATTCTTTAATTAGATATTAGTTTAATAAACAAATTACGAAAAAGCTAAATGCTAATTCAGGCTACCAGAATGAGATCAACCCTTCCCAAATTATCAAGCTTATTTACTTTACTTATTTTTCCGTTTGTGCTATTTTCACAGGAAAATAAATTCAGTACGTATACTCAGGATCTAAGCGGAACTGATCTAAAATTTGACATGGTGGCTATTCCTACAGGTGAATTTATGATGGGCAGCCTCGAAAATGAAGCTGGACGACACCTTGATGAAGGCCCTCAGCATCCGGTAAAAATAAGTGCTTTTTGGATCGGAAAACATGAAGTTACATGGGATCTTTTTGAGCCATTCGTCTATAAAAATCAGGAAATTCGGCTTAGTAAAATCCCCTTAACTCAGGAAGTTGATGCCATGACCCGCCCAACAAGACCCTATGTAGACATGACCTGGGGAATGGGTAAGGAAAGTTTTCCAGCTATCGGAATGACACATTACTCTGCTGTTCAATTCTGCAAATGGCTATACACTAGAACAGGCATATTTTACAGGCTGCCTACTGAAGCTGAATGGGAATATGCATGTCGCGCTCAAAGCAAAGGTCCCTACTCCTTCCCTACAGATTCAAAACTAGATGAATATGCATGGTATGGCGATAATAGTGATAAAAAAACACATCCGGTAGGGAGTAAAAAGCCAAATGAATGGGGTCTATATGATATGCATGGAAATGTAACAGAATGGACCATTGATCAATACAAGGCAGATACTTACAACGCATATAAAAATACCACTGCTCTAAATCCATTTGTCCAGGCAGAAACATTATACCCGCATGCTGTGCGTGGTGGATCTTATGAAGATTCAGCCAATGATCTTAGGTCTGCAAGCCGCAGGGGTTCAGATCCGGAATGGAAAAAAATCGACCCTCAAATACCAAAAAGTAATTGGTGGCTAACCGGAGGTACATTTGTAGGCATCCGTCTTCTACGACCTCTTGTACCCCCTGCCAAAGAAGAAATTCAAGCATATTACAATCGTGAACCTATAGCAGATTATTAAATCAAATTATCCATAAAATGAAAAACGAAATTTCTAAAACTAATGACCGGAGAGATTTTTTAAAAACCTCAGCCATCCTCACAGGAGGCGCCTTACTTGGCAATATTCCTCTTGCAGGCGCCTATGCATCAGGATCAGACACCATAAAAATTGCACTGATAGGTTGCGGTGGTCGTGGAACCGGCGCTGCATTTCAGGCGCTGAGCACCAAGTATAATTTAAAACTAGTTGCTATGGCTGATGCATTTCCCGATAAACTCGACAAATGTTATAAAGCCTTGCTTGCAAAATATGGCGCTGAAAAAGTTAGCGTTCCTGATGATAAAAAATTCGTTGGTTTTGATGGATATAAACAAGCAATAGCTGAAGCTGATGTAGTTTTACTGGCAACTCCTCCGGGATTCAGACCTTCACATTTTGCAGAAGCCGTAAAACAGAATAAGCAGATTTTCATGGAAAAACCTGTTGCAACTGATTCACCAGGTATCCGTAGTGTGCTGGCAACTGCAGAAGAAGCCAAACGCAAAAAATTAAACGTAGTAGTTGGTTTGCAACGTCATTATCAAAAAAACTATATCGAATTAATGGATCGTGTGCATCAGGGCGATATAGGCGATGTAATCTCTGGTCAAGTTTACTGGAATAGTGGTGGTGTTTGGGTAAATCCTCGCCAGCCTAATGAAACTGAAATGGAACACCAGATGAGAAACTGGTACTATTTCAACTGGCTTTGTGGTGATCATATTGTGGAACAGCATGTTCATAATATTGACGTAGCCAATTGGATAAAAAATAAATACCCTGTATCTGCTTATGGAGCAGGTGGACGATTCTTACGTAATGGAAAAGAGCATGGTGAGATTTATGACAACCATTCTGTTGAATTTGTATATGACGATGGGACCATTATATCAAGTCAGTGTCGTCATTTTACAGGTGGAGCAAACAGAGTAGATGAATCTTTCCAGGGAACAAAAGGAAAGGTATTTTTTGACTCTAATAATAAAGGAAAGATCTGGGATCATAAAGGCAAAGTTTTGGTAAATTATGAAGGTAAAAATGATGCAAACCCGTATCAAACCGAGCATGATGAACTATTTGCGGCAATTACTGCTAATGAATACAAATTTGCGGATGCTGAAAATGCTGCAAAAAGCACGATGACTGCAATTATGGGTCGTTATGCTACCTACTCAGGCGATATTATTAAATGGGATGATGCATTAAACTCTCCAATCAGTTTGTTCCCAGAACGCTTAGCATGGGATGCGATGCCAAAAGTATTACCTGATGCAAACGGAAATTATCCATTTGCAATTCCAGGGGTAACCAAAGTAATTTAATACTATCATCTGTTCATTAAAAATAAAAACGATATGAAAAGAAGTGAATTCATAAAAAGCTCCACCTTATTTGGACTCTCGCTCGCTGGGGCAAGCGCTGCGTTTGGATCAAATTTAGGCAAGACAGTGAAAGCAGAAAAAACTTTTAATTTAGACTATGCTCCACATGCTGGAATGTTCGCAGCTCATGCCGGAGATAATTTCATTGATCAGATCAAGTTCATGCATGATCAGGGCTTTAGAAGTATTGAAGACAATGGCCTCGTAAAACGCCCTCTTGCTTTGCAGGAAGAAATTGGCAAAACCCTGGCAAAACTGGGCATGACTATGGGTGTATTTGTAGTTGATAAGGGAGGCAATGGAGCTAATACACTAGCTGCCGGCAAACAAGAATACATTGATATTTTCTTAAATGGCTGCCGTCAGGCAGTTGAAGCAGCAAAACGCGTCAATGCAAAATGGATAACCGTAGTTCCTGGCGATTTTGAACGGACTCTTCCAATTGGAATTCAAACCGGAAATGTGATTGAAGCGTTAAGACGTGGCGCAGAAATTTTTGAACCCCATGGACTGATCATGGTTCTTGAACCATTGAGCGATACCCCTAACCTATTCCTTCGTAATGCTGATCAAACTCATATGATCTGTAAGAGTGTTAAAAGTCCTTCCTGCAAGATTCTCTATGATATTTATCACATGCAGAAAAACGAAGGGAATCTGATCACTACTATGGAAAAATGTTGGGATGAGATAGCCTACATTCAGATTGGAGACAATCCGGGAAGAAAAGAACCAACAACAGGAGAAATCAATTACCGTAATTTATTTAAATACATAGATAGCAAAGGCTACAAAGGAATTCTTGGAATGGAGCATGGTAATTCGCTTCCTGGAAAAAGTGGAGAGCTTGCCCTAATTAAAGCCTATAGAGAGGTAGATAATTTTAAATAAAATTAGATTTAATTTTACCAGGAGTTATTTATTGAATAGCTCCTGGCAAAATTAATTTGCCTTTATTTTAATGCTATAAATTTTCTATTATTTGATAGTTAATATAGTACCTTGAATTGATCTGGTTCCATTTTCGGTATTGAAATAATAAACAACCAGTACCCTTTTCTTATCCAATTGCACTGGCCAGGTATAGCCGATGTCACCATTTCCACCATCATCACGAAGAATTATCTCAGGAGCAGTTTTAAAATCAGTACATTCTTGGTTCAGAATCCGGGCACGAATCCCGAAGGGCTTATGCCTGTATCCATAGGTGATGAGCACCCGCTTATCTGGAAGCCGGAGTGCATTCATAGGATGACCCTTAAAGCCCATACCTTCCCAATTGCTAAAAGTTTTACCACCATCTGTTGAACGGGCAATACATGCCTGATCATTAAAGCCGGCAGTCCTGAGAAATGCCAGAATATCACCTTTGGGAGTTTCATAAACTGAAGTCTCATTGAACGAAACATTATCGTCTACTGCCACAGGAGCAGAATAGTTCCAGGTCTGACCCTTATCATCAGAATTGATCAGATGTACTGAGGTTTTGCCGGGAGTATGGCTTGCTGCAACCGCCCAAAAAATTCTTCCGCTCTTTCCTTCATACAGAGCACCACGGTTATAGGCCGGGACTAGATCACCCATCGGATTAATATTAATCTCAGGCTCAATATGTGGTGGATAAATAGGCTTCTCCCAGTGCTTTCCGCCATCTTTTGAACGAACTAGATAACCTCCTAAAAATACGGCTCCCCCGTTCACAAAATGAGGCTTTTTGAGATTTAACATGCCATCGGGGCGGACAAATGCCCAACCATAACTAGTACATAGTAGGGTGCCGTCGCGGAGTTGAAGCAAACAAGGGTCCTGAGATCCGCCAAAAGGGTGTGCATAGATAAGTTCCGGATTCTTTGACCAGTTTTCTCCATCTTTTGACCTTAATGAAACCAGATAACTGTTTGGATCAACATGATCCGTATGCCCCTCCCCAAATACCTTGCGGTCTGGTGCCCGTCTGAAAGCCAAAAGTAATTCTCCATTCGGACGTTTTACAATGGATGGAAATGAGGAATAGAATTGGGAATCTTCATAAATCATAATGTCTTTGATCTTCTGAACTCCAGGGATACTGTCTTTCCTGAATGGTCGATCCTGAAAATTCGAGCTGCCAGTTCTTTTAATGATACCGAAACCATTTGTTTCGAGGCAAAGCACCAGCGCAATAACTTGAAATGCAAGAATTAATTTTAATTTTTTCATAGAAAGGTATTGAAAATTTAATTATCACATTCAGCTATCTTGAGGAGATATGATTTCTTCAGAGAACAAATTAATAAAAAAATGGAGGAAATAACTAATAATCCTATGGGTTGTAATCATAGTATTAACTTGAGTTCGATATAAGGAAGGATAAAAGATACCGTTTTAATTGCTCTCATGAGGCTCTGGAGCTGTATTATTTGATTTTTGAAACCAATACCTGCGTTTTATAGCTTAGTTCAGTCCTTTCCTACGGAGTATTTCCGGCAAGAAATTGTACGCTATTTCAGATTGCCAATAGCCGGAAGATACCTCCTTCGGCAAGGTTTATTTAACCCGGCGCTGCTGGTGCGCGCGTGCCGCGCGTTCCAGAATATTTTACAAGCACACGCGACACGCATGCGCTATCTACGGGCTTCCGGTAATAAGAACCATAGGCCATTTTAAACAAACCCGGGTGGCAGCTCTATCTTTTTTGAGATACTGAATTTCATAATATCTATTCAATCTCCCGCAAAAAAATAGGGCAGAACACGGGGCTGGCATAAGCGAAGAGAAACAGACCCTGCTTTCTAAAAGGAGAAAAAAACTTCAATCTAAACTTAGCCAAGCAAGATTTTAGATCGAACTCACGTGAAGCAGATAAATTTTCGATGACGGCAGATTGCTACGCCATAATAATGCGGTTGTAATTAGAACCCGCCCTATCCAAAAACCGTAAAAATCAAAAAAGCAATAGGAACAACAAGAATCATAAAAATAATAAGCCAGGCTTCTTTATGAGCAAAATTTAAAGTCCAGCCCAGCCCTGCACGCTTTTCAGCCCATATCGCCAAATCATTGGAATTATTATACATAATCCCCCACCTCCAAAACTCATCATCCTGCCTATTAAAATCATCCATGTTTATATCCTAATAATTAATTTCAAATAATGTTTATAGGTAACAAAACAATTAATATTTGCTTTAATCCCCCTAAAATTCTGATATTATAGAAAACTTTGAAACAAATCAGATTCGAAACCTAATCTTAAATCTATGCCTGTTCATACTCAAAGATCATTCAACCATGTTAACCAAAAGTTACTGAGGTTTACACTTTTTATTCTGATTGGAACTTTTCTTATTTCCTGTAACAAACCTGGCTTTGATAATTTATCTGTTGGTGGTCTGAAAGAACCTGTCGAAATAATCCGGGATGAATGGGGAGTGAATCATATTTATGCAAAAAATCAGCATGATCTGTTCTTTGCCCAGGGATATGCCGCAGCCAAAGATCGCCTCTTTCAATTCGAAATATGGAGAAGACAGGCTACCGGAACTGTCGCAGAAATTCTTGGGCAACGAGAAGTTAAGCGGGATATAGGTTCCCGATTATTTAAGTTCAGAGGAAATATGAAGCAGGAAATGAATCATTATCATAAAGATGGTGAAGAGATTATTACTGCCTATAGCGATGGGGTGAATGCCTTCATCGATGAAATCCTTAAAACGCCTGAAAAACTACCCATAGAATTTAAACTCTTAAACATAAAACCTGGCAAATGGACACCTGAGGTAGTGATTTCACGACATCAGGGTTTGCTGGGAAATATCGGAGTAGAACTAAAGACTGGCCGCGCAGTTGCCAGACTAGGTTCTGAAAAAGTGAAGGAGCTTTCCTCCTTTCATCCACAGGTTCCTGATATAGATCTTGATCCGGCAATCAATAAAGAGTTATTATTTGATGATATACTGGAATTGTATGATGCTTTCAGGGCGACGGTAAAATTCGAACCGGAAGATATTCAAGCTGTATATCGTGGAGAAAAGAAATTGACCGCCAGTCTGAATATGCTTCCTGCTGATGAATCAAAAGAAGATAAACTTTCAATAGGCAGTAATAACTGGGTTGTAAATGCCAATAAAATGGCCGATGGAGCTGCTTTAATGGCCAATGACCCGCATCGTACGATTTCTGTTCCATCTCTTCGCTATATGAGTCATCTGGTCGCACCGGGATGGAATGTGGTAGGTGGTGGAGAGCCCGAAATTCCAGGGATCTCAATCGGGCATAATGAATATGGGGCATGGGGTTTAACCATTTTCGGTACCGATAGTGAGGATCTGTATGTTTATGATCTGAATCCCAAAAATCTGCGGCAGTATCAATACCAGGGGAAATGGGAGGATATGAAAGTCATTCAGGAAAATATTAAAGTGAAAGGAAAAGCTGATGTGCCGGTTGATTTGCTTTACACCCGGCATGGCCCGGTAAGCTATGTCGATAGTCTGAATAAAAAAGCCTATGCAGTTCGCTGCGGATGGCTGGAACCTGGGGCAGCACCTTATCTGGCCTCATTAAGAATGGATCAGGCTAAAACCTGGGAAGAATTCCGGGAAGCCTGCTCCTACAGTCATATTCCAAGTCTGAATATGGTCTGGGCGGATAAGAAAGGAAATATTGGCTGGCAGGTGGTTGGTTATCAGCCTATTCGAAAAAAATTCAGCGGACTCGTTCCTGTGCCTGGAGATGGTCGCTTTGAATGGGAAGGCCGTTTACCAATTAAGGAGCGTCCGCATACCCTTAATCCTGCAAAAGGATTTTTTGCAACTGCAAATCAGAATCTTACACCTAAGAATTTTAATCGCTGGGATGCAACCGGCTTCGCTTGGGCAGACCCATTCCGAGGAAACCGCATCAATGAGGTTTTGGGTACAGATAAAAAACTAACAATGGATGATATGAAAGCCCTACAGGTTGATTATCTGTCAATACCTGCAAGAACAATCACTCCCCTGCTTAACAAACTGACTTTTTCAGAAAAAAATGCAAATGAGGCAAGACAAATGCTGAAAAATTGGAATTTCAAACTCAATCCGAAATCCATTGAAGCTGCGATCTATGTGGCCTGGGAGAATCAAATCAAAGCACAAGCCAATGAAAGATTTATTCCGAAATCGGTCAAAGGTTTGATCAGTCTGCAGACAAGCAAAATAATGGACTGGATCATGAATCCGGATAAAAAATTCGGTTCGGATCCAATTGTTGGCCGAGATCGCTTTCTAGCCGAAACTTTTAGCTCAGGTCTCAAAGATCTCGAAGAAAAACTAGGCCCAGATATGAGCAAATGGCAATACGGACAGGAAAAATATAAACATACCTATATGGCTCATGCATTGGGGTATCTTGTAAAAGACAGCATAAAAGCAAGCTTAAACCTCGGCCCCCTACCCCGCGGCGGATATGGCGACACTCCGGGTTCGACCGGTGGAAATTTACTCCAGAATGCCGGAGCTTCCTTCCGCATCATCGTAAATACCGGGAATTGGGATGCAGCAGTAGCGACCAATGGTCCAGGGCAATCGGGTGATCCTACAAGTCCTTTTTACAGAAACCTTTTTGAGCCATGGGCAAAAGATCAGCATTTTCCGATCTACTATTCAAGAGATAAAATTGAGAAAGTAAGCGTAAGTAAGACCTTGCTAAAGCCAGAATAATGCAACAGTATCAAATTGGAATGATGGCCCGAATGTTCCAAACGAAGCTTCTGATCTCTTTAATGAGGTGCTCGGAGCAGCCCGAAAGTACACCCGTACACTATTCGGGGTACATTCCATTTCTAGAAATTCATGCATTGCAATAACGAGTTCATTTAAATTAAAATCGAAATAATGTACACATTTTTTAAACTACAAAAACTTAGCTTGAAGACACTATGAGCCAATTTATACTACGAAATATAAAAACTTTTGAAATGATCGGGGTCATAATGCGAATATTCAGTTTTACCCTGGTTAGTTGGCTCGGTCCTGATAGCCCCTTTCTTTTTGTATGGATTTTTAATACCATAGATGCCATTCTGCTTTCTTGGTGTGCCTTACTCAAAAAAGACCGTGCCTACACCGTATTGAATTTATTTTGGATTCTTGTTGGGATTATTGGAATTTTGAGAGTCATTGGCTACATTTAATTTAACCTAAATAAACTATAAAACCGGTCGGACGGGGGTTAATTAATTAAAAGAATATGAAAAATTTCATTATTTCAGGAATTATTCTCCTTTTAGCTTCTTGCGGACAAAATACAGAATTTCAGATTCCTGCGGAACAGACCAGATTTATGAATTATGTGAAATACATACGGAATGCAATTAACTCCTCAAATGAGGCTAATCGGAGTATTCAGCTCAATAATGGGGTACTTTTAACCAAAGCCTATGTTAAAGATACTCTGTCTTTAAAATTTGATTCCTGGCATGCCACCTTGGTTGAAATCATCGAGAAGCCGGCTTCCATTGAAATTAATTTGAGTATTCCATTAGATCCTTCTAATAAATCTGCCCAGAAATCAATTATTTTAAGCGGCATGCTGCAAATAAGCAAAAATAAGATGATTCAGGGATTAAAAGTTGGCGATCAGGTAAAAATCAGTGGGAATTTTATTGAAAAAGAAGGATTTATTGATATAGATAATTATAGTGACTATAAATTTTCGAAGAATGTGTTTGATAATCCGGAATTCAAAATTGAATTGCTTAGTATTGAGTATTGAGAACAGAGAATGTTATTCAGCAGAATGTCACCCCTGCCGGCAGGCAAGGCCAATGCAGGAGGGAACTTAGGAATTGAATTGAGACCCGATAACTATTGGGTTGATAATAGGAATTTAGAAATAGAAAATAAAGAGGAAATTATATACATGGAAAACGTTAAAGTTAAGAACATATCAAGACTCAGCTTTTTAAAAAACACCGGAATTGTAGCAGCAGGATTAACCTTTCTTCCTGGTTTAGTTAGCTCAAAGCTTAGAAATAGCTTATTAAGTTCAGGTTTAGCTGCTGGAAATATCATTGATTACCAGATTATAATTCCATCTCTGGTTAGTTCCATTGAAAATCAAGCGGCACAACAACTTCAAAAATATCTATCTAAAATATCTATAAAGCCAATTCCAATTGCAGAAGAGGGCAAAACAGTAGTTACCTATGGCATTTATATTGGCGAAACAGAATTTGCCAAGGCAAATGAGATCAATTTCAATCAGCTACCTGAAGCAGGTTTTATTAATAAAACTACCGGCAACAATTTTATCATTGTGGGTGGGGCAAAAAAGGGATTACTTTTTGGAGTTTACGACCTACTAGAAGGTTTAGGATTCAGAAAATATGGCAATGAAGATGCTGCAGGTCCGAAGATTAAAGCACTCGAACCGGAACAGGGAATAAAAACATATGAGCCGCTGATAAAATACCGAACAACGTCCTATAGCCAAATGGCAGATCAGGAGTATTCAGACTGGCATAAACTTTCTTCAAGAGATGACTGGGGATTATTTGTACATACATTTAACACACTTGTGCCGCAACAAATATACGGTAAAACCCACCCTGAGTATTATTCACTGATCGCTGGCAAGCGACAACCAGGCACCCAGCTTTGTCTTTCAAATCCAGAAGTATTGAAGGTACTAGTTGAAAGCCTGAAAAATAAAATACAGGAAAAACCGGCTTCTACCTATTGGTCTGTAAGCCAAGATGATAACGACAGATATTGTCAATGCGATGCTTGTAAAGCATTAAATGAAAAATACGGAAAAGTGCCAAGTGGATCTATCATTTACTTTGTGAATCAGGTTGCCAAAGAATTCCCGGATAAAATCATTTCTACCCTGGCCTATTGGTACACCAGGAAGGCTCCTAAAAACATAGAAATTGAGCCGAATGTAAATATTATGCTCTGCAATATTGAAAGTAGAAGGCAAGCACCTGTATTTATTACTGACCCTGCATTTTCAAATGATCTAAGAGACTGGGGCGCACTTTCAAAAGATATCCTGATCTGGGATTATAATATTCAGTTCACCAATTACATTTCACCTTTCCCAAATCTGTATACCTTAAAGCCGAATATTAAATTCTATACCGATAATCAGGTCAAAGGTTTGTTCATGCAGGCAAATGATGAATCGGCAGCTGAAATGGCCTTGCTTCGATCCTACCTGATCAGCAAACTCATGTGGAATCCGGATGCAGATGACAAAGCCATTATCAATGAATTCCTTACCGGTTATTTCGGTGCTGCGGCTCCATTTATACTTCAATACATCGAAAGTATGCAGGAATCTCTGGTAAAAAGCGGAATGGTATTGAGTATTTTCGGAGATCCTATCCATGCAAAAAACTCCTATTTGTCTGCAGAAATGATGCAGCAGTATAAGCTAATCTTTGATAATGCAGAAAAGGCTGTAATGGCTGATGCAAAATTAGTACAGCGTGTAAGAACAGCACGACTGCCAATCATGTATGCAGAAATCCAGATCGGACGCACCGAAATCGATACAGCTAGAAGCATGTTCCGCAAGGGTATCAATGGCTATATACTCGCAAAACCTGAAATGAAGTTGCTGGTTAACCGTTTTGCTGATATATGCAAACTGAATAAAGTAAAACTGGTAAGAGAGCGAGCAGGAACTCCGGAGCATTATCGTGCGTCGTATAACCGCATCTTCAGTAATATGGAGGGAATGATCAAGGTAAAATCATTCAGAAAAAAAATTACTCCAATCACTAGCCCCAACCCTAAATCAAAAAGTCTTGAAAGCCTTACCGACGGAGTTTTTGCTTCCTATGAATCGTGGCAAGAAGCTGATCAGAACTGGGTTTATTATACCGGACAGCATATGGATTTTATTCTAGATTTGGGATCAGTGATGCCTATAACATCGGTCAATATGGATTTCCTTAACCCGCAGGCACAACCCAACTGGCATTTGTTTGCGCTTCCTAAACATGTAAGCTATTCAATATCTGCTGATGGAAATAATTATTCTGAACCAGTAATGATCATCAATGATAACGATCCGAACCCGCTTGAAAACCCAGAGATTATCAAAATTTCTATCCTCCCTTTTCAAGCAATTATGAAGACTGGAACAAAGGCTCGGTACATCAAAGTTCATGCAGAAAGTTTATTGAAAACACCTGCATGGCATATCCGATCAGGGCAAGATATTTCTATTTATTGTGATGAGATTGTAGTGAAATAGTTGGTTTAAAAAGGACTAGGGCCCGCGGCTATAAGCGGAATGAAATTATGAATGGAATTAGCTAACTCCAGGCACAGGAAAATTTATATCAATGTTAAACAAATCGTCCATTCACTGAACCTCCGTTCACCTCTCCTCCGCATTGACTGGTGCGGCACGCACTCAATTAGCCAACCCACTGCCTTTCATAGCAGCAGGCGCAGCGGTGGGATTTTTGGTACTTTTTTCCTATAGAAAAAGGACTAGGCCCCCGCGGCTATGAGCGGAATGAAATTATGAATGCTTGGTGGGTACCAACAAGCAGAGGGCAATTAATCTTATATCGTTCTTGTAATGCCCATTACCTAAATTTTATTGTTTGCAATCCGGGTGCTGCCAGTAATAGCTTTTATTTTCGCTTTACCATAGAACCTGAGGATTTCTTTTTTTTCATCGTCATTTCCACGCTCAAATACACGCTGAATAACAGTTTTGTATTGCTGATGCCATTCAATCTTATTGATGTCGGTATCCCAGAAAAGAATTTTTCGCAAAATAGAAAGGTTGGGGTGGTCTCCAGATTCACTTTTCTGCTTTTCCTTTTTGATTTCGTAATAAGCCTGAAGAATGAGCATAGTTCCTTCTTCTAAGCCCAATGCGCTATCAATTTTTAGGGATAGGGCAGGAGTTAACCCACGTCTGCCTTTGGTTATATCATTAATAATCTGGGGGTATTCTTGTAATGAAAGTGCGAATGGACCTTTTTTCAGGTTTCTTTTTTTCAGCTCACGTTCTAATATAATTCCCGGATGAATTCCTTTGTACATTTCAATTGAAAGTTCCATAATCAAAAGTAAACAATAAAGTTTATAAATAAAAAATAAACATTATTGTTTATAAAAATTGTATCATTATCCTAATTCATGCATTGGATTTAAAATGTTGTTGCCAATTATTGACATAATTTATAATTATATACCTTAGCAGAAATGAATAATCTAGTATTAAACTCTTGCCTTTCAAAGCTTACCAGTCTCAATCGTGCAAATACCCTTTATTGCAAAGCGCCACTTAAGTCAATCTTGTTTATAGAACTTATTAAAAAAGGGTTCAATCAAAACAAGCGTATTTATCTTAATACGGATTTATTAGGTAATTTCAGCATAACTGGCGTTTATTGGTGAATACTTTAAACCAGCCGGATTTTATACAGCCTATTTATGCGATTTGTAATAGTAGCCACCTTACATCTCAAAGACAGGAGTGAACTCCAGATGGTAGAAAATAAATTTCAAGTGTAAAATGAATTATTAATTTGCTCAATGAAAATATTACGAATTAATGATGAACAACATCCTGGTTAATGTGGAGTCAGAATAATGGGAAATAAAATAAATTTGCCACCAAAGCATCTTTTAGTAGTCCTAACTATAGTATTGATCTGGGGTGTGAATTTTGTTGCAGTTTATATTGGGCTACAGAGTTTCTCGCCTTTTCTGTTAAGTGCTCTTCGATTTGGTTTTTCGGCTTTGCCATGGGTATTTTTCTTGCCCAGGCCAAAAGCTCCACTGAGGCTGATTTTCTATTATGGACTCTTAAATTTTGCCTTGCAGTTTGGTCTTATCTTTACTGGAATTAAACTTGGCATTTCTCCTGGGCTTGCCTCACTTATTCTCCAGATTCAGGTCTTCTTTTCAATGGGCCTTGCTTTTTTATTCTATCATGACCGTCCAAGTAATTTCAAAATTGCTTGCTCACTGGTTTCTTTCATTGGAATTGGTATTGTGGGATATCATTTAAATGGTGGGAGTACCTTATTGGGTCTGATTTTGATGTTGCTTGCCGCATTTTCATGGTCAGCAGGGAATATATTTACAAAGAAAATTCATTCTGAATCGCCCCTGGCACTGGTAGTTTGGGGAAATTTGGTAGCCTTTCCGGTGATGGCTCTTGTCTCTTTCTTTTTTGATGGGCCTGTCGTTATTCTAAGTTCGCTTCAACATGTAACATGGCCTGCCATCGCTGCTGTATTTTACATTGTTTATTTCTCAACACATATCGGTTATGGTGCCTGGGCATTTCTGATGAAGTCTTATTCTACATCAGCTGTTGTTCCTTTTACGCTATTGGTGCCGGTTGTAGGTTTCATCAGTTCTGCCTTATATTTAGGTGAAGAAATCCAATCCTGGAAATTTTTAGCTTCTTTATTTATTTTGGGTGGACTAATTATTGGTTTGCTTGAGAAGGAGGTTAGGGCACTAATAACCGGTTTGCGGTCTCGATTGTAGAAAAAAATTAATGCCAAAGTATTGATAACAAGAGTGGGCTGGTTAAAATCTCAAATACGTACAAATTCATTTGGACTTATTCGCGACTGACGAAATCTCCCTTCCGTTCTCCTAGGTGATTTCGTAAGTCTGCACGCCATCCAATTTTATCGGATTCCTAACTGCTCGTTACCTCTTTGATCACCCTTAGCCAGTTTAAACCCAGAATTTTTTTAATCCTCAGGTCGCTGTAGCCTAACCTTTGCAAGGCCATGGTGATCTGTGGATAATCGCTAATATCTTTAATTTCACGTGGCAATTCAGGACCGCCATCTAAATCAGAACCCAAGGCCATGTGATCTTCGCCAACTAGTTGTACACCATAGTCAATCACTTTAGCTAGTTGATCAACATGCATCCAATATTCTTCAGGAATAGTTCCTTTGAAACTTAATGGAACATCTTTCAATACTTCTTTATCTACTTCTTCGATGGTTTTTAGAGGTGCAGCTTGTACTGTTCCCGGCTTTGTCTCGTTTGATTTTTTCTGACCTTGCTGCCATTTCCAGTAAATAGGATTGTTAAAGAGGCTACCAAAGTGTATACCAATTACACCACCTTTTGCTGCGAGTGCTTTTGCGGCTTCGTCTGTTATGCACCGCGGATGAGGTACAATACCGTAAAATCCTCCATGACTGTATATTAATGGATGTTTACTTGCCTCCACACTTTGCAATATGGCATCATTAGATGCATGAGCAATGTTAATCACCATCCCAAGACTATTCATTTCGGATATGATTTTTCTACCCAGATCATTGATTCCGCCCCAGCGGCTTACGTCATTGCAGGTATCTATGAAAGCATTGGTGGTATTATGTGCGGGAAGTTGTATCGATCTAAGGCCTAGGCGATGAAGCGCACGGAGTAAATTTATATCTCCATCCATGTCCCAAGGGCCTTCCAGATCAAGGAAAGCCGCCATTTTGCCTTTCTTATTAATGCGCTGGATATCAGAGGCATTTAGTGCTAGTTCGATTTGAGAATCATTCTTTTTTATCTGATCTAATGCAAGGTTCACCACACGAAATGTATTTTTTATCTCGAATCTTCCGGGATAATAGTGTTCTGGAGTATACACTGAAAAGAACATCGCGTCTATGCCGCCTTCTTTAGCCCTAGGCAGATCCACGTTTCCATTGGTATAACGCTGGCCGATATCGGTTCCCATTAGAAGCTCCCGGGTCATCACATGCGTATGCCCGTCCATCACAAAAGCGGTTCGATGCAAATCGGGCATTGGTTTATGCTGTACATTATAGGGTGCATGTTTAGCTCCTGCAGGAGCAGCAAAAATTGAATCTAATGGAAAAGTTCCTACAAGCGGAAGGAGAGTTAAAGTCTTGATTAGGTCTCGGCGTTTCATGTATTCTGTTATCTGTTGTCTGTTGTCTGTTGTCTGAGGTATGAAGTGCTGCTATGAAATAAAGCTAAATTATCTCAATACTCAATACCCAATACTCTATACTCAAAAAGTGGTTATCAGTTGTCTGTTGGTTAGGTGTTTAGTTAAAATTGCCTCGGACTACTTCATTTCAGATGATTGTTCTTCTCTGCTTTTAACTTTCAGCTTTTGCCTTTCAGCTTTATACTTACAACTTATTACTTACAACTTATTACTTTTAGCTTTCAGTATTAACCTTCAAATGTCGTCAGCCTGATAACTGACAACTGACAACCCCCCTTTTCCTCCTTCCCCCCTACTCATCAAACCCCCGAATATAAGGCCTTGCTGGTGGTCTTTCGCCTGTGTTAAATTGAACTCCACGTGTTGTATGATAAGTCATATTTAGGAACGGAGTTTCGATTCGGCGCCCAACTGCAGAGTATTTGCTGCCTTCCCAGTTTGATTCCATATAGAAGTTTGTGATTCCAGTTGTCAATAGTAGCCGCTCAGGATTGAATGGTTCTTTTTTGGTTACCATCATCTCTGTGATCCAATGCGGTTGAGCGTTAGAGGCGTGATATTGGTCGAATGGACCCGGGAAGCCAAGTAAAGAGACGATTGTTGGCTCAGTATGACCATCAATCTCGCCGGCGTAAGTCCATCCGGATAAGGGAACACCAATGATAGCTGCCTTCGTTCCATCATTGTATTCAATTACACAAATATTGGTTCTTGGATTTGCCTGATAGTTCTCTGGCTTTAATTCCAGTCTTTTGGCTACTGCTTCAAGTAGATTAGCTGCCCAGCTGTTACGTTCAATCCATTTCCATGATTCTGGCCCGCGGATAGATTGAATCGACTTCACACCCGTCTCACCGCCCTTACGACGCTCAACGAATGCATGTAATAATTCGATGCAATGAAAAATAGCTCCTTCATCTGGAGCAGCTCCAACCACAATCGAGTGTTTGATGGGCGCATCATTTTCTAGTTCTATCTCGGGTTTGCGGTAGTATACCGGAAGCAGGGATCCTCCGGTCAAAGGATAGCCTAACTCACGAGATTTATCAAATATCCATTTGGCATCATCCCAGTTGTATGAAAAATGCTTGTCGTTAAAGACCGGCACTGAGCGCTTACTTTGCTCAAACACGCTGACAACCTGACTGTGTAACCACCAGCGTGGTAGCATCCAACGACCCTTCAAATCGGTAGTATAATTGCCGTGTTCTCCTACAACCACTACGCCATCTACCGCGAGTTCCTTGCCACCCAATGTCAATGCTTCAGCAACCGTTTTAAATACTGGAAAACCCTTTGCTTTAGCTACCTTTTGCCCGAGTAAGCTTGTATCATGCTGGTGCAGATAAAGAGATACTACTTCCACACGGGAAGCATGGTAAGCGCCCTGCCACCAATATCCGTCGATCAACTTGTTCACTAACCAGTCGGCATGTGATCTTGTTGCTCCCCAGAATGTTGCCAGTACAGCAATACGAGGCTTTCTATCCTGAATCTGTCCGATAGTATCAGTTGAGATGCCCGTTAAAGCAGTCAAGCCGGCAATACTACCTATGCCCAGTATTTCACGACGAGTAAAACTTGGGTTTGCTTCTATAATTTCATTAATTGGAAGTGAATTTGGTTCCATTTTTTTATCTGTTATCGGTTGTCAGTTATCTGTTATCAGTTTGTGCATGCCTGAATAGCCTTGACCGAATTTAGTCAACTGTAAGTTAATTGTTGTTGTTGTAATTTTTCTTTTTTTGCTTCTTTTTTTCTTTTGTTAGCAAGTGTTATTTCTGTTGATAATCTAA
>CAMDKO010000034.1 GCA_945901155.1 Pedobacter schmidteae | reverse complement strand
TTACTGCTACTTGCTTTTCTTCATCGCCTGAACAGGATGCAAATAATGTACTTGCAATAAATATTCCGGATAGTATCGTTTTCAAATTCATCTTTGTGCTTTCAATAGTAGGATTATGCTCTTTATCAAATTTAATAAATTAATTGCCCCTGATTAGGTGCAATTGTCAAATAAATATAAAACCTTCTAAACCAATAACCTTCTTATTTGTTCATATAGAATTAAAAAAAATGCCCATGCAATAGCAAGGGCATTTTCATAAATATGATCAATAAATACTAGTCTTCTTTGGCAGCCAGATAACGCTCTGCTTCAAGAGCTGCCATACAACCTGTACCTGCAGCTGTAATGGCTTGTCTCCATAATTTATCCTGAGCATCTCCACAGGCAAATACGCCTTCAATATTAGTTTTTGTACTGTCAGGTTGTGTGATCAGATACCCAGTTTCATCCATATCCAGCCATCCTTTAAAAATATCTGTGTTTGGATTATGGCCAATTGCTACAAAAAACCCGCTCACATCAATGGTGGTTTCTTGACCTGTTTTATTATTTGATACCAAAATTCCGGTAACATTTTTACCATCACCAAGTATTTCTTTTGTATCTGAATTATAATAAATTTCAATATTAGGAGTATTTAAAACCCTTTTTTGCATGGCCTTAGATGCTCTAAATTCATCTCTTCGTACAAGCATATGTACTTTTTTACACAGCTTAGCAAGATAAGTAGCTTCTTCTGCTGCCGTATCTCCGGCACCAACGATGGCAACATCTTGGCCCTTGAAAAAGAATCCATCACATACTGCACAGGCTGATACTCCAAAGCCATTGTATTTTTGCTCGCTTTCAAGCCCCAACCATTTGGCAGAGGCACCTGTTGAAATGATCACGGTATCTGCAGTGATCGTTTTATTTTCATCGATGATTACTTGATGTGGACTTGATGAAAAATCAACGCTACTGACATAACCAAAACGAATTTGAGTACCAAATCGTTCGGCCTGTTTTCTAAAATCTTCCATCATTTCAGGACCCATAATTCCGTCAGGATAACCCGGAAAGTTCTCAACATCAGTAGTTTGAGTCAACTGTCCTCCAGGAACCATTCCTGTGTACATTACAGGTTTGAGATCTGCTCTTGCAGCATAAATTGCCGCGGTATATCCAGCGGGACCAGATCCTATGATTAGACATTCTACATGTTCGGTTTCTTCAGACATTTTATTTTTATTTGCTGCAAATTTAAAGTTTTAGGGCCGAATAGTCAAATTCATTTCCCGACTAAAGGCCGAGAGGACAAATAATTATTGCTATTATTACATCTCAATCTAAACGAAAGGCCTTAATTGCTATGTTTCAACTTTTGAAATCCCAAACTATCAGAATCAATAATTTAAATAGGCTAAAAAATAGTTCTGTTATCAAATTTCAAACCTACACTGCTATATTTCTATTTATTATGTTTAGCAGCAGTGCATTAGCACAAAAAAAGAATGCGAAATATGAATTAAAGCTTAAGCCAGCAAGTTCAGAAATCCGAATAGATGGAATAATGGATGAGCGTGCATGGGAGGATACTGATCTAGCTAGCAAATTCTTTATGGTTCAACCGATGGATACCAGCTTTGCAAAAGTACGGACCGATGTAAAAATGAGTTATGACAAGGATTTTCTTTATCTGATCGCTATTTGCTACCATGAACCGGGTCCTTATTTTGTAGAATCATTAAGAAGAGATTTTGCATTCGGAAAAAACGATAACTTTTTACTTTTCATGGACCCTTTTGATGATCAGACCAATGGTTTTTCTTTTGGATCAAATGCTGCTGGTGCCCAATGGGATGGCATTATGTATGACGGAAGCAAGGTAGACCTTAGCTGGGATAACAAATGGGTATCTGCAGTTAAAAACTACGAAGACCGATGGGTGTTTGAGGCTGCTATTCCTTTTAAATCAATTCGTTACAAGGCGGGTATCACAAAATGGGGTATCAATTTTAGTCGTATGGACCTGAAGTCAACTGAAAAATCAAGTTGGGCTCCAGTTCCACGACAATTCGCAACTGCATCACTTGCCTATACCGGAAATTTAGTATGGGATCAGCCACCACCAGTTCCCGGTCAAAACATTTCTGTTATTCCTTATACTCTTGGTGGTATTTCCAGTAATCATACCGTCTCTCCTATTGGGCGAAATCAGCGGGGAGAGATCGGGGGTGATGTAAAGGTTGCTATCACTTCTTCATTAAATCTCGACCTAACTGTTAACCCTGATTATTCACAGGTAGAAGTTGACCGGCAGGTACCTAACCTGGAGCGGTTTGAACTGTTTTTCCCTGAACGGAGGCAGTATTTTCTTGAAAACGGTGATCTCTTTTCAAATTTTGGATATCAGAATAGCAGACCTTTCTTTTCTAGGCGTGTTGGATTAGGAGTTCCAATTCAGTACGGTGCCCGGTTAAGTGGAAAGCTTAATAAAGATTGGAGAGTGGGATTGATGAATATGCAAACAGAAAACACCGGTGCAGCTGATCCAGCACAAAATTTTGCTGTTGTAGCACTTCAAAGAAAAGTTTTTGCAAGGTCTAATATTGGTGCTATCCTAATCAACAAGCAATCAATGAATTTTAATGCAGAAAATGCCGCTGCCGGAGTTTCCCGTTATAATCGGGTTACTGGACTTGAATATAACCTTGCTTCATCAAATAATAACTGGACAGGCAAGGCGGTTACCATGAAATCGTTCAGTTCAACTAGTAGTGGAAAGGATATGATGCAGGCTGCAAATTTGCGGTATTGGACCGGAAACTGGGATCTCAACTGGCAGCATGAATATGTAGGCCGCAATTACAATGCAGAAGTAGGATATGTTCCCCGTAGAGGTTATATCAATTTAAGCCCGCAGGCAGGCTATCTTTTCTTTCCCAAAAAAGGACCTTTTGTTAGCCATGGTCCTAAATTATTTTCAGCGAATTACTTCAATGAATCCTTTCAACGTACAGATTACACCAACTATCTTGCCTACAATCTAAATTTTCGAAGCAGAGCGACATTAACAGGCTGGATTGCTAATGATTATGTAAAACTACAAAGGCCATTCGATCCCACAAATAAAGGAGGTGCAGTATTAAATACTGGTTCTGAACACCGTTGGGAAGCTTTTGGTGCAGATTTTGTTTCCAGGCCTCAAAGTTTATACACCATGTCATTATCTACCCGTTATGGTGGATATTATGCCGGTGGAAATCGCTTAAATGTAACCAGTGAATTTGGGTATCGATTCCAGCCTTTTGTTAGCCTAGCTTTAAGTTCAAGTTATAATGACATACACTTACCACAGCCCTGGAATACTACAAAATTTTGGCTTATTGGACCCAGAGTTGATGTTACCATGACCAATAAAGTGTTTTTTACTGGGTTTATGCAGTACAATGAACAAAGTAATAATATCAATATAAATACTCGTCTGCAATGGCGCTATAAGCCCGCTTCCGACTTTTTCATTGTATATACCGACAATTATCTACCTACTCCATTTGCAGTCAAAAACAGATTTCTAGTACTTAAATTAACGTATTGGTGGAATATGTAGGGGTTTGCATGATGCTAAGGAAATCGATATATTAAACGTCATTTCGAACACCTAGGCTAATTTTCAATTGAAATTAATATTGCAAGGTGGAGAAATCTCATGTTTAAAGACAAGCTTCAAATAAAATGCTAATTCGTTGCAACAGATTTCTCTTCGTGCCTCATCGAAATGACGACCCTATAAACGTCATTTCGAGCACCTAGGCTAATTTTCAATTGAAATTAGTAAGTGATGGAAGCAATTCTACCATCGCTGCCAGTAAGCAAGACAAGTTTTCCTGATTTTGCCTTTCTAACAGTATGATATCCAATTAGCGATAAATTCTTCCAGTTCTTACCTCCATCATTCGAAATATCGGTTCCACCCGGACCGGTCGCTATTAAACGCAACTTCGACAAATATTCAACAGCAGAACGGTATCCAAATGTAGAAAAAAATGGCTTTAACCACGTTTTTCCGCTATTATTTGTTAAAAGCAGGTTGTTTACCCTTGATGAATCGATGAGATAATCACCACCCACGGCAATTCCTATTTTTTTTGTATAAAATGCAATTGAAAAAGGGCCAGTAGAGTTTTTGCCCTGAATAATTGGGCAATCGTTTACCTTCCATGAATTGCCATAGTCTGAAGAATAGAAGATTCTAGATTTACTTCCACCAGTGGCAATCCATGTATTTCCTTTTGAATCGCAGCGAATGGTAGTCCCACTGGCTGCAAAACTGGCTTCACCAGCCATCAAGCTTATCGTATTGTTTTGACTAATATCCTCCCAATTTGTTCCCCCATTGCTTGTTTTAAGCAATACCAATTTGCCTTTTATCGGATCACCATAAATAAGGCCCCTATTGGCATCCCAAAAATCCATCCCATCTAGAAAAATTTCAGGAGAATTATTGCGATAAACCTCTTTCCATACAGATCCTCCATCGGTAGTGAGCAGAATCACTGCCGGAGTACCTGCACTCATCAAAATTGCACGATTAGCAGAAAAAGCTTCTATATCCCTGAAATCAAGATTTTCATATCCTGGAATTTGTTTCCAATTCCAGGTTTTACCCCCGTTGATACTACTTGCTGTCCAGCCTTTACTCCCGCTAGCCCATGCCACAGTGTCATTTACAACTGATAAACCACGCAAACTCGTATTCTTTCCAGAAGCTAAGGGTATGAGTGTTTGAGATTGAGTTTGAAAACCAAAGACCGAAGTAAAAATAATAATCGCAACGATGCACTTCATCATTTAATTCGTGTCCAGATTTCATTCCTTCCGAGCATCGAAAATCCTACAAAACCTCTAACATTTAATTTATCAGAACCCTGAAGAGTAATTTTACAACTATAGGTTTTACCTGTTTTAGGATCATAAATGCTTCCTCCCTGCCATATATCATCATCAAAGACAAAATTTTTCAGGATAACTAAGCCCAAAATAGGGTTCTTCATTAAGCTATTATCTGGATTATTCTTATCCAAACGAGGTTTTCCATTGGGATCATTTGGAGTTTTCATCCAAGCAATCTTCCCAAAATATTTTCCACTAGTTGCATAGATCTGGATATGTGCTTCGCCCGTAGCATTAAGCCATTTACCAACAATTTGATCTTTTTGCTGCGAAAAAATAGGGCTACTACAGAATAGTAGTAGCGAAAAAAGAAGGTACTTATACATGGTTAGATAGTTAATTAAGAATAAAATTAGGAATAATTTAACTTAATTTTTAGCCTCAATCCATTTCCTAGCATTTACAAATGCTTCCAGCCATGGAGAAACCTCGTCTTTTTGTGCTCTTTCAGGGTAATTAGCCCAGTTCCATGGAAAAGTAGAACGCTCAATATGAGGCATCATCACTAAATGTCTTCCGGTGGCATCACACATCATGGCTGTATTGTAATCTGAATCATTGGGATTGGCAGGATAACTTTCGTAGCCGTATTTAGCTACGATAGTATACTGGTCTTCTGCGTAAGGTAAATTAAATTTGCCCTCTCCATGCGAAATCCAGACACCTAATGTAGCACCTTCTAAAGAAGAAAGCATGACTGAATTGTTTTTTTGGATCTTTACGGATGTAAAGCCGCTTTCATGCTTATTTGAGGTATTATGATGTAGCTTTCCATGAACTTCATGCTCGGGGTTGATTAATTCAAGCTCCATCAGCAACTGGCAGCCATTACAGATACCCACCGATAAAGTATCTTCACGTTTAAAGAAGTTTTTCAGTGCTGTATTGGCTTGTTCATTGTATAAAAATGCTCCTGCCCAGCCTTTTGCCGAACCCAAAACATCCGAATTAGAGAATCCACCAACTGCTCCAATAAATTGTATATCCTCAAGCGTTTCTCTGCCTGAGATCAGGTCGGTCATGTGAACATCTTTCACATCAAAGCCTGCCAGGAACATGGCATTGGCCATTTCACGTTCAGAATTACTTCCTTTTTCGCGAATGATAGCTGCTTTAGGTCTTGGTGTTCCTTTGGCAATCACAGGTAATTTACCATCAAAATTTACCGGAAATTTGAATTTTAAAGGCTGATTTTTATAATTCGTGTATCGTTCCTGCGCCATTCCATTCTTTGATTGTTTTGAATCTAAAAGGAAGGATGTTTTATACCAAGAATCTCTGGTTTCAGATACATTAAACGTGAATGAATCGCTGTTATTTTTAATTGTTAGTGAATTACCTTCGATAACCGATCCTATTTTAAAGATCTCTATGCCGTTTTGTGCAAAAATAGTTTCTACAGCAGATTCAGCCTGAAAAACCAATGAAATATTCTCATTAAACAAAGCCTTGACGGTATCGATTTCCTGTAATACGCTCAGGTCAAAATTGGCTCCCAGATTCACATCCGCAAAACACATTTCAAGTAAAGTAACGATCAAACCGCCGCTGCCTACATCGTGACCGGCTTTGATTTTACGCGCTTTGATCAAGTCTTGCAATACGTTAAATGCCTTTTTGAAATAAGTAGAATCCTTAATTGTTGGAACTTCGGTTCCTACCCTATTCAGGATCTGAGCAAACGAAGAACCACCCAGCTTGAAGTTATCCTGAGATAGGTTGAGGTAATAAATATTTCCTCCATTACGCTTCAGAACCGGTTCAACTACCTTGGTAATAGTTGAACAATTTCCACCCGCCGAAATAATTACCGTTCCAGGGGCAATAACCTCGTCATTTGGATATTTTTGCTTCATAGAAAGCGAATCCTTGCCCGTTGGGATATTAATCCCTAGTTCTATAGCAAAATCAGAACATGCTTTTACGGCTTCATATAAACGGGCATCTTCACCTTCATTCTTGCAGGCCCACATCCAGTTAGCTGACAATGAAACAGATGCTAAACCATCCTTTAATGGAGCCCAGACAATATTAGAAAGTGCCTCAGCAATGGCAGTTCGCGATCCCGCTGCAGGATCTATTAAAGCAGCAATTGGAGAATGCCCAATAGAAGTTGCAATACCTTCCTTGCCTTTAAAATCGAGGGCCATCACGCCCACATTGTTTAATGGCAATTGTAAAGGACCCGTACATTGCTGCTTGGACACTTTACCACCCACACAACGATCCACCTTATTGGTTAACCAATCTTTACAGGCCACCGCCTCCAGTTGCAAAACCTGGTTCAAATAGAATGGAATATCTGAAGTTTTATAACTAAGTTCAGCATACATTCTTTGTACCGTTTTATCGGTCATGATAGTTTTAGGAGAACTTCCAAAGAAATCTTCTAAAGCATAATCCATTGGCTTTAAACCTGTTGACTTTGATTCGAAGGTAAATCGGTGGTCATTGGTTACATCACCAACCTCATACATAGGTGAGCGCTCACGGTCGGAAATTCGCTTTAAGGTATCTATATCTTTTTGGCCAATCACCAAACCCATACGTTCTTGTGATTCGTTACCAATAATTTCTTTTGCAGATAAGGTAGGGTCGCCAACAGGCAATTTATCTAGATCTATGAGTCCGCCGGTTGCTTCAACCAATTCAGAAAGGCAGTTTAAATGCCCTCCGGCACCATGATCATGGATAGATACAATCGGGTTATGATCACTTTCCACCAGTCCACGAATAGCATTAGCAGCGCGTTTCTGCATTTCAGGATTTGAACGCTGAATAGCATTGAGCTCAATTCCTGAACCAAAAGCACCAGTATCTGCTGACGAAACCGCAGCACCTCCCATTCCGATACGGTAGTTTTCACCTCCCAGAATCACAATTTTATCACCTGATTGAGGAGTTTGCTTGATGGCTTGATTTAGCTTTCCATAACCCACACCACCTGCCTGCATAATCACTTTATCGTAACCAGTTTTGCGCCCGTTTTCAACATGCTCAAATGTCAAAACCGAACCTGTGATCAATGGCTGACCAAATTTATTTCCAAAATCTGAAGCACCGTTAGATGCTTTGATAAGGATGTCAACTGGAGTTTGGTAGAGCCATGGGCGTTCAGGCATGGCATTCTGCCAAGAGCGGATATTCTGTGCTGTGTCATCTTCCTTAAAATCAGGATCTAACCTGGAGTAGGAAGTCATATAGACTGCAGTTCCTGCCAATGGTAATGAACCTTGCCCACCGGCAAGCCTGTCGCGTATTTCACCTCCTGAACCCGTTGCCGCCCCATTAAAAGGCTCAACCGTAGTAGGAAAATTGTGGGTTTCAGCTTTCAGCGATAAAACAGATTCAAATTCTTTTTCTTCGTAGAAATCAGGTTTATCAGCACTTTTTGGAGCAAATTGAGTCAATTTTGGACCTTTTACAAAGGCTACATTATCTTTATAAGCCGAAATAATATCGTTAGGATTCGTTTCAGATGTTTTACGAATCAATTTGAATAACGATGTCGGTTTTTCTTGCCCATCAATTACAAAGGTTCCATTGAAAATTTTATGACGGCAATGCTCTGAATTAGCTTGTGAAAAGGCAAAAATCTCAGAATCTGTTAGTTTTCTGCCTAGTTTGGTAGCTAAATTATTCAAATAATCAACTTCCTCCGAACTTAACGCTAGCCCTTCTGATTGATTATAAGCGGCTATATTGCTGATATTTAGAATGGGCTCCGGCTGAATATGGATGGTATAAATCTCTTGGTTAAGCTCCGTGTATTTCTGAGAAAGCATGGGGTCAAAAGCATTAAAATCAGCAGGAACTTTTTCAAATTCCTCGATACGGATAATGCCTAAAATACCCATGTTCTGTGTAATCTCCACGGCATTGGTGCTCCAGGGTGTAATCATTGCCGCCCTGGGCCCAACATAATAGCCCAGCAGTACCAAATCAACTGATTTCTGTGATTCCCCAAATAACCAATTTAGTTTTTTAATATCGTCCAAAGATATCTCAGCTTGTGTTTGAACAGCAAAAACCTTGTGATTTGGGGAGACAAAAAAATGTATCATTGAACGTTTTCTTTGGGTGCCTATAATAGAATTGCAAAGTTAATTTTTTTATGGGAATTTGGGTGGGAGAATGTGATTTATGATTTAATTTAAACGAGAGTATAGCTAGCAGCACGTTAACTTATGGCAATAAGTAGGGTTTATAAAATTATGGCAACTATATGCCTTTTTTAGCAAATTCATTCTTTATTCATATAAAAAATTACTCTCTACTATTTTTATTCATTTACTCCTAACTAAAGCCAAATCTTATATATTTGCACTCCATTCATAGAAAAGAGCTAATTAATTAGCAACAGTTAGATGGTTAGATTGTCAGTTGTCAGTTATCTGTTATCTGTTATCGGAAAATTAAGGCAGACAACAGAAAACTGATAACAGCAAACAGTAATAATGCCCAGGTGGCGAAATTGGTAGACGCACCACTTTGAGGGGGTGGCGCCCTAACGGGTGTGGCAGTTCGAATCTGCTCCTGGGCACTAAAAAAAAGTTATCAGTTGTCTGTTGTCAGATATCTGGCTACCGTAAATGGAGAATTAGCTTTAATCTACTAATTCTGATAACATTTTAAAAAATCGATCTGCTCGAATCTCCGAATTAAATTATTTTAACCATCATTATTAACTATTTCAATAATAATCATCATTATTAATGCAATCAGCATACCACCCAGCCAGTTAACTGATAACTGACAACTGACAACAGTATTGAGTATTGGGTATTGAGATAATTTAGCTTCATTTCATAGTAGCACTTCAGACTTCATACCTCATACTTCGTCCTTCAGACCTCAGACAACAGACAACAGACAACAGACAACAGATAACAGATAACAGACAACAGATAACAGAAAACATCATAATCCTTATAGCGACTAACGAATTTGCCCACCATAATGCACAGGTAAATTCGTGAGTCTTAGAGTTCCAATTCCAGCCCATCATAAGCCAGAAATACGCCTGCAGGCAATTGTTCAGAAACTTCGTCATGAGCACCCAATCGATGACTGATATGCGTTAAATAGGTCTTTTTGGCTCCTATTTCAGCTGCCAGTTCAAGAGCTTCTTCTAATGTGAAATGGGAAATATGCTTTTCCTTCTGCAAGGCATTAATCACTAGGACATCTGATCCTTTTATTTTTGATTTTTCTGCTGCTGTGATCAAATTGGCATCCGTGATATAGGTAAAGTCAGCTATGCGAAAACCCAATACAGGGAGCTGAAAATGCATGACCGAAATAGGTATAACATCAATACCTGCAGCCTGAAATGGCTGTCCATCTTCAATGGTATTCAATTTCAAACGCGGAATTCCGGGATAATTACTTCCTGAAAATACATAGTGAAATTCGTTTTTTAGGGCCTGCTGAACACGTTTGTGGGCATAAATATCAACTGCTGAACCTTGTACATAGTTGAAAGCCCTTACATCATCAAGGCCGGCAACATGATCCTTATGCTCATGGGTATACAATATGGCATCCAGCTTCTTTACCCCAGCCCGAAGCATCTGATATCTAAAATCAGGTCCGGTATCAATTATGATCGTCTTCCCCTGCATTTCAACCAGAACAGAAACACGCAAGCGCTTATCGTACTGATTTGCTGATATGCAAACTGCACAATCACAGGCAATTACCGGCACTCCTTGAGATGTTCCTGTTCCTAAAAATGTAACCTTCAAAGCGCTAATTTTAATTGTTTTAACTCGTAAAGAAACGCTTTTTGCTTGTCTTCAAGTAAAGTATCGTCGGTCTCAGATCGCTGCAGCAGATCAGCAAGCGCATTGATCTTACTTTCGAGGTTAGAATACTTGTTCACTAGTATGACCCTGTTGTTCTCCAAAACACATGATCCTGTTTTAAAATTACCCTTTTCATACCTTAACTTAAATCCAAGTGATTTGAGCAAAGATTCAAGCTTTTCTAGCGTATGCTGTGTGTAACTAAGTGTCATCTTGTTCAAAAATAATAAAAAAGGGCTCAAACGCTACACGTCTGAACCCTTAAAATAATTTTATTGGAAAACTACCTTAAATCAACCAATTCTACTCCAGGGTAAAGCTTAGAATCAAATGCAAATGTTGATTCAGGAACCTTTACATTAGGCATGAACGTCTTGATGGTATAGGTATATTTATTACCATTTTTATCAAATATTACTGCATTGGTAATTTGCTTACTCAATTTTTCAATCTGCAGTCTTACCTTAAAGAAAGAACGCTTAGCATCAAGTGGAGTTAGATCGATATTATGTAATGTTTTACCGTTCAGCTTGGTATCATTGGTATAAACCGACTTAAAGCCCTTTTCATAAATGGTGAAGATCTTAGCTGGATTAAGTGCATCCGAAGAATTATCTACTTCACTCAATTGCACTTCTTTATCTGCCTTTAAATAAGTCCATTGATTTTTTCCATCACTGATCAATTCTTGTCCCTTTAAAATGACTTTATATTTATTGACCTTTGATCTCACAAATAAAATACCGGATTGAGTTTCTTTGATCTTTGCCTGTGGATTTTCGAGTGTGTAAGAAAACTCTGTTTTTATCACATCATAAGTTCGGTACTTTTTGGAAACCTCTGCCAGTATTTCTTTCGCTTTAACTTCACTCTGTGCAAATGCAGTAAGTCCGGATCCTATGATAATAAGGGCCCCTATTAACAATTTCTTCATTTTATATTAGTTTATTCGTCTTTGTCTAATGTATTCAAGAACTGCTCCAACGAATATTCGTCAGGTATTAGCACTTCTCTTGCCTTACTACCCTCAAATGGTCCAACAATATGTGCCGCTTCAAGCTGATCTATTATTCTGCCTGCCCGGTTATATCCCAACTTAAGTTTACGTTGAATTAAAGACGTAGAACCCTGCTGATGCAAAACAATCATCCTAGCAGCCTCTTCAAACATCGGATCACGATTTGAAGCATCAAATTCTTTTGTTGACAACTCCGAGTTTTCATCAATGTATTCGGGAAGCATCCAGGCAGATGGGTAACCTCGCTGCGAACCAATAAACTCCGAAACGCGCTCAACTTCAGGCGTATCCACAAATGCGCACTGAATCCTAATTAGGTCACTTCCAGTTGACAATAGCATATCTCCACGACCTATCAGCTGGTCTGCACCGCCGCTATCAAGGATAGTTCTTGAATCAATTTTGGATAAAACCCTAAAGGCTAATCTTGCTGGGAAATTGGCTTTGATGGTACCAGTGATGATATTTACTGAGGGACGCTGCGTAGCAATCACCAGGTGAATCCCAACCGCACGTGCAAGCTGTGCAATCCTGGCAATTGGTGTTTCTACCTCTTTACCGGCCGTCATCATCAGATCTGCAAATTCGTCAATAATTAATACAATAAATGGCAAAAAGCGATGGCCTTCATTCGGATTCAGTTTCCTGCTAACAAATTTCTGATTATACTCCTTTAAATTACGTACATGCCCGTTTTTTAACAGGTCATATCGGTTATCCATTTCAATACAAAGTGAGTTTAATGTGGTTATTACCTTTTTAGTATCAGTAATAATGGCATCAGCTTCACCTGGTAATTTTGCGAGGAAATGTCTCTCAATTTTCCTAAAAAGTGTCAATTCAACTTTTTTGGGATCCACAAGCACAAATTTTAATTGTGATGGATGCATTTTGTAGAGCAAAGAGATTAAAATTGCGTTTATACCAACCGATTTACCCTGACCTGTAGCACCCGCGACCAGTAAATGCGGCATTTTTGACAAATCAGCAATGTAAACTTCATTAGAAATGGTCTTTCCCAAAGCAATTGGCAGATCCATCGTTGTATTTTGAAATTTTTCTGTTGCCAGTACAGAACGCATAGAAACCATTTCAGGATTCTGATTTGGCACTTCAATCCCAATAGTACCTTTACCTGGCATGGGTGCGATAATACGTATCCCTAATGCAGCCAGACTTAATGCAATATCATCTTCTAGATTTTTGATCTTCGAGATTCTAACTCCAGGTGCGGGAATAATTTCATATAAAGTAACCGTAGGACCTATCGTAGCCTTTATTTTGTCGATTTCAATATTATAATGATTGAGAGTCTCAACTATTTTATTTTTATTGGCTTCTAGTTCATCTGAATTGACTGCGATCTTATTAGACCCGTAATTTTCAAGAAGGTCGAGTGTAGGATATTTATAATTAGACAGATCAAGTGTAGGATCATACATTCCGAACTGTTCAACAAGTTCAGACGATTTCTGCTCTTCTTCTGTTTTTTCAATCGTTAAAGGTGGCGATTCCTTGAGGTCGTCATTAACCAACTGTGCAGTTTCGAGGGGTATATTTTTTGAGGGACTAAGAATTACGGCTTTATGTTCTTCATCCTCATCACTTTCAAGTTCATCAAGTTCAACTGCCGAAAGGTTCTGGTTTAATTTATTTTCAACTGCTGTCTGCCCGGGCTTATTTGGAAGATTAAACTCTACTGGGTCATAAATAACTTCATCCTCTAACTGTACATTCGTATCATCAGTATCAGGAATCATATATTCAGGATCCTTATTAAGTTCAGGAAGCTTAAAATCTATGTTATAGGCAATAATTAGCACGCTTAGTCCGGCAAAGGCCAGTAAACCTGCAATTCCAGCATTTCCAATCTGCGCCTGCAATAACCGATTGGTCCAGAATCCAAACTCTCCTTCTAGATAATGTGGGTAATCGATAATAAATGCATGAAAAAAGGCTAGGCTGATAGAAATAAATAGTAATAGGAAAAAAGAATAAGCTAGAGTTTTTGGGATAGAAAGTACTTTGATCTTGAATAGCATTCGATATCCTATGATAAAGAAAATACCGATAAAAAGAAAAGAAGCTACACCAAACCACTCGTAAATAAATTGGTGAGATAACAATGCTCCAAATTTACCTAACCAGTTCTGCACAACAGACTGATTCAGGCCCGCTTTAGTTAATTCAAGTTGGGTTTTCAATAAATTGGACCATCCTCCATTGGCATCCATCACATAGCTTTGATCATCCTTCCAGGTAAATAAATAGGAAGTAAAAGCTACCATGAAATAAATTGAAACGATCAGGAAAAAAAGACCAATTATTTTGCTTAATCTGCCATCGTTAAACTTAAACTTCGGTATAGCATCTGCTGACTGATTGGAATCTCGCTGTTTTGAAGCAGGATTTGCTCTAGGCTCATCACGAAATGAATTTGAATTCCTGAATTGATTTCCTTTTAGGGGCATTCGATATTTTGCTAAATATTGACAAATATAATGTTATATAGAATAAACAGATATGCTGAATTCCATCATTTTCAATTAATGTACTATTTATCCTTTTCTTAAACAATTTCAACAAGGGTCAATTTGTTTTAAACTCTTGAATTAAACTCTTAATATAGGTTTAACTATTGTTTTTTAAAAAATTAAGATTGAATTGTTTGTACGAATTTCAGTAAATGAATAGTATATATTTTTTTATTTTTATTAAAATTGATTAATTTGACGATATGACTTAATCAGTTCAGGATATGAATCAGGCATTATTAGAGGAATATATTCAGACTGGAAACGCAGCCAACCTGCTTTCACTGCTTGAAGCTAATACAGATTTGGCCATTAAAAAAACCAGTCAGAATATTTCGCCTATCATGCTCTGCTGTTATTACAAGAAACCAGAACTCGCAGAGTTAATCCTGAAATTTGTACCAGAAATCAGTATTTTTGAAGCTTCTGCATTAGGTAAATTAGATATCGTTAAAGAGGCCCTTGACCAAAATCCACAATTGATCAATAGCTTTTCTGAAGATGGCTTTACGCCTCTTTCTATCTCATCGTACTTTGGCAATGAAGATATCACGCACTTACTGTTGCTAAATGGCGCCGACCCAAATATACCATCCAACAATAATTACATTGTTTACCCAATACATTCTGCAGTTGCGGCTAATTATACCATGATCGCAAAAATGTTGCTCGAAGCAGGTGCAGATATTAATGTTGTACAGATGTCGGGTGCCACCCCACTGCATTCAGCAGCTTTTAATGGCAATATTGAACTATTGATCGTGCTTCTGGAAGCAGGAGCTAATGTGCATGCAAAGATGGAAGATGGTAAGACTCCTGCTGATAAAGCTTTAGAAAAGGGTTTTCTTGAAATTGCAAAAATACTTTCTTAGTTTTCTGATTAGAGGTAGTTTTTCATGTGCTTGGTGTTACCAAGCATTTTATAATTTCATTCCGCTCATAGCCGCGGGGGCCTAGTACTTTTTCTGTAGGAAAAAAGTACCAAAACGCTACCGCTGCGCCTGCTGCTATGAAAGGTTCTGCGAGGGCTGGGTCTGTAATTGCCGCACACTCCCGATAGCTATCGGGACAAGGCGGAGGAGAGGTGAACGGAGGTTCAGTGAAGGAACGATTGGATAAACATTGATATAAATTTTCCTGTTATTGGAGTTAGCTACCTACACTACATGAAACTGATCCCGCTGATAGCCTCGGGGCTTAATTTTTTTTAATCCACTTCACCTTTTTCATAAACGCCTTGCGCGGCATTGGACAGGGCGTTAATTCTAAAAGCATCCTAAATACAATTAATCAAAGCCCTGTACGCAGCAGTTTGTGGATGAACGTTCATAACCCCCACTAACGTTAACCTTAGTAGCCTGTCAGATTTTGACTAATGAAAATTTATATTAATTGAACTACAATTCCCGTGCTGTGGGATGAAAGAACGGCGGGCCAGGTGTTTTGCCTTGTGCGGTGGAAGCATCGTTCTTTCTTGATTTTTTGGATACTTTTTCATCAAGAAAAAAGTATCAAATAAAATTTGCCAAAGGCAAAAACCTAATTTTCATCAAATAACTAATTTCCCTTCTGCTTGGTGTTACCCACCAAGCATTCATAATTTCATTCCGCTCATAGCCGCGGGGGCCTTACCTTTTTCTGTAGCCCGCCCGGATGAATCCGTTCGGACGGGCAAAAAAATACCAAAAATGCTACCGTTGCGCCTGCTGCTATGAAAGGTTCTGCGAGAGCTGGGTCTGTAATTGCCGCACACTCCCGATAGCTATCGGGACAAGGCGGAGGAGAGGTGAACGGAGGTTCAGTGAATGGATGATTTGTTTAAGATTGATGTAAGTTTTCCTGTGCCTAGGTTTAACTACCTTCCATTTATAAAATTTCTTTCTGTTGAAAGCCAAATGAAACAAAAATATATCTTTTTCATCAAGGTAAAATAGAGTTAGATAAGCACCCGCGACACGCGCGCGCTAGCGATGGATGATTTGTTTAAGATTGATATAAGTTTTCCTGTACTTCGAGTTAGCTACCTACAAATTAACTTTTACCCGAAAAACTATTTTCTTTTAGAAATCCCAAACTCTGGCTCTAATACGTTTTATATAATGCCGCACATCCAGAACAATTGCTGCTAAAAAATAAACAATCAAAGGAAAGCCTACGGCAAGAAAAGAAGAGTAAATAAAAAATAACCTGATTTTAGATATTGAAATATTAAAACGCTCTCCGAGATATGCACAAACACCAAATGATCGTTTTTCAAAAAAGGTTAGAAACTGTTGAAGCATTATTATTAGCTAATATTTTGATTCCTATGACACAAGATAAGAAATTCTTTTGATCAGAATAACTGTTTTTATTAAAAAGTCATGGGTATATCCTGCATTTACTGAAATTAAAATCCAATACTCTCTAGTATCAATGACATTTCAGATTGTAGTTTTTTTGCTTCTTCTCTGGCGCGTTCTGCAAAATCTTCTCCTGATGAAGCAAAAATAATGGACCTAGATGAGTTAACTAATAATCCGCAGCTAGCCGACAAACCATATTTACAGACCTCCTGCAAGCTTCCTCCCTGAGTCCCAACACCAGGAACCAGCAGAAAATGATCAGGTGCATATTTACGGATATTCAAGAATTCTTCAGCCCTTGTTGCCCCAACAACATACATCATTCTATCATTACCGGCCCAAGAATTTGCTTTTTGTATCACATTTTCAAATAAACGACCATGTTCGGTATCAATAAATTGAAAATCTTTTCCACCTTCGTTTGAAGTAAGCGCCAATAAGATTACCCATTTATCTTCAAATGCTAAAAATGGCTTCACTGAATCACTTCCCATATAAGGAGCAATAGTAATGGCATCAAAATTCATTCCTGAAGCAGCATGATCAAAAAATGCTTTAGCGTACATGGATGACGTGTTTCCGATGTCGCCGCGCTTTGCATCAATAATACCAAGGCAGGTATCGGGAATATAATTTGAGGTATCAATTAAACTCTTCCAGCCAGCAATTCCTCTACTCTCATAAAATGCACTATTGGGTTTATAGGCAACACAAAGATCATGAGTTGCATCAATGATACGCTTATTAAATTCCAGTACCGGGTCCTCAAAGTCGAGAAGAAACTTTGGAATCAGCTCAATATCGGTATCAAGACCTACACAGAGGAAAGATTTCTTGATTTTTATTTGTTCAATAAGTTGCTTTCTATTCATTATGACTGCATAATATGCACGAAAATAAATAAAGATGGCTTCTTTGACTTAAAAAAAGAATTAAAATTTTGTTTTTTTCTTTTTATTGCATAGAATTGTGTCATAATCTCATTTTATCCCTGAATTCAGGAAATCACAATAATTCTTTTGTAGCAATAGATTGCATTAATTTTTGTGTTGTCGCTCTCCAGGATAAATTTATTGAACTAAAATCCCATATAACATAAACCTTATTTAATGCTGGATAGTAATAAATTGAACGATAAGCTCGTTTCCGAGCTACGTGAAATTGCTCAAACCCTTGGTGTGGAAGATACTGACACCTTGCGTAAACAGGATCTCATTACCAGAATCCTTGAAAATGTTGAAACTCCATTCGTGAGTGATAACTCTGTAAATGAGGCTAATGGCTCTGATGTAAATGATGCTAGTGATAAACCGCGTAAGCGGCTGCGCAGCACTAAACCAGGAAGTGATAGTAATCAGCATCAAGAAGTTCCATTAAACAATACCAGGACATTTGATTTCCCGGAAAATGATGAAGCTCCTATTATTGAATCAGTAATCGAGACCGATAGTTCTGAAACACCATCAGAACTTGCTCTAGTGGATGCTGAAGCAAAACCTGCTGCTGATTCGTCTGAGCTAAAGAAATTTGAACGCAGACCCAATCCTAACAATCCTAAACAAAATCCAAGAACACAGGAAACTCCTGCAATTAACATGGATTTTGACAATGTGATCGTTAATGAGGGAATTCTGGAGATCATGCCCGATGGTTATGGATTTTTAAGGTCCTCAGATTATAATTACCTTTCTTCTCCTGATGATATTTACGTATCACAATCACAAATAAAACTATTCGGACTTAAGACTGGTGATACGGTTAGAGGAAGTATTCGCCCGCCTAAAGAAGGCGAAAAATATTTTCCACTTGTTCGCGTTGAAGCCATCAATGGCCGGATACCTGCTGAGGTTCGAGATAGGGTTCCATTTGACTACCTCACTCCACTTTTCCCAACAGAAAAATTAAATCTGTTTGTGGATACAGCGAACCATTCTACAAGAATTATCGACCTGTTTACCCCAATTGGAAAGGGGCAGCGAGGTTTGATCGTAGCTCAGCCAAAAACAGGTAAAACCATGCTTCTAAAAGATGTAGCAAATGCAATCGCTAAAAACCATCCTGAAGTATATCTGATTATATTACTGATCGATGAACGCCCAGAGGAGGTTACTGATATGGCAAGAAGTGTTCGTGCAGAGGTTGTTTCATCAACTTTTGATGAACCTGCCGAGCGTCATGTTAAAATTGCAAATATTGTACTCGAAAAAGCAAAAAGAATGGTTGAATGCGGGCATGATGTAGTTATCCTGCTTGATTCAATTACCCGTCTGGCGCGTGCATACAATACTGTTGCACCTGCTTCTGGTAAAATACTTTCTGGTGGTGTAGATGCCAATGCCTTGCATAAACCAAAACGTTTCTTTGGCGCTGCAAGAAATATTGAAGATGGTGGTTCATTAACCATTTTGGCAACTGCATTAACAGAAACAGGTTCTAAAATGGATGAAGTGATCTTTGAAGAATTTAAAGGAACCGGTAACATGGAATTACAATTAGATAGAAAACTATCTAACAAACGTATATTCCCTGCAATTGATTTGACAGCTTCAAGTACACGACGCGATGACCTGCTTCTGGATAAAGATACCCTTCAGCGTATCTGGATTTTGAGAAATCACCTTGCAGACATGAATTCGCAAGAATCTATGGAGTTCTTGCAATCTCAAATGCGAGGCACAAAAACCAATGAAGAGTTCCTAATATCAATGAATTCCTAATGAATTGAATTAATTAACTTCATAACAAAAAATCTTTTACAGATAATACCTTTATGATGAAACAACATATCCCCAATACAGTTACCTGTCTAAACTTGTTTAGCGGCTGTTTGGGTATTGTGTTTGCATTCAATGGTGAATTGAATTTTGCAGCTTATGCGATTTTAATCTCAGCAGTACTTGATTTTCTTGATGGCATGCTTGCCAGGTGGCTTAAGGCGTATTCCGAAATTGGAAAACAGCTAGATTCGCTTGCAGATATGGTTAGTTTCGGGGTTTTACCCTCAGTTATCATCTATCAAATTTTTCTTTTGTCGCCACAAACAGCTCCATATAGTAGCTTTTTAAATTATTCAGCTTTTTTGATTGCTGTATTCTCTGGTTTAAGATTGGCAAAATTTAATATTGACACCAGGCAGACTGAAAATTTTATAGGCCTACCCACCCCGGCAAATTCTTTATTGATTGCTTCTTTTCCAATAATAATGGAGCAAAACAATAGCTTTTTTATGAATTATATCATGAATCCGTATTTTCTATTCATTTTTAGTTTGGGTATGGGCTTATTACTTGTTTCAGAAATTCCGCTAATCTCTTTGAAATTTAAATCATTAAAGTTCTCAGATAATTTGCTTCGCTATACCTTAATTGGTTCATCTCTGATTTTACTGCTACTATTTCAATTTGCAGCTATTCCAATCATATTATGCTTGTATTTCTTAATTTCATTTATACAATTCAGAACTAAAACTGATCTGAAATAAATTAATTCAAGGGAATAACAAATGGTCAATTAAAACTCCATTATTTGTAAATTAAATAATATAAAAGGCAATTTATACCGTCTTTTCTAGATCCGATTTAACTTGAGCTAATTTGATAAAAAGTTGCACGCTCATATCCTTAAGAAGTTTGAATGCCGGTGGAATCGTTTCTAAATTTTTAAGATTACGTGCGTTTTGTTCTATTTCGGCCATATTAGCCCTGGCTGACTCAATTCCCATAAATGTAAGAGTTGGTTTTATTTTATGAGAAATTTCTGCAACAAGAGGCCAGTTTAAATCTTTAATTAATTGATCTAATTGCTCAAAATAACCTGGAGTCTGATCAAGAAACAACTGAATCATCTCGATCATAAATTCCTTACTACCATTTGCTACATCCTGGAGGTAAGAAAGATCAAGATTAAAATCAGCGCTATTGTTTTTTAATTGCTCAGACATATTATGTAAGTTCAAGTAATAAGTGCAATTTTTTGTTGTAGCACTTGATTAGGTGTTGAATAGTTAAATTTTCGTACTGGTCTATTGTTTAATTTTCTTTCTACAAGTTTAACATCTTTCTTGCTAACAATCAAAAGGTCTGTTTTCT
>CAMDKO010000033.1 GCA_945901155.1 Pedobacter schmidteae | reverse complement strand
GTTTCATTAATTTCGACTTCCATTTCTATTAAAAGCAATTCATAAATCTAAAAAACAAAGTTCAGATTATTTTAGCACTAAAGTTCTATACTTAGCGTAAAAGTAAACTGACGAAAAAATTGTTAATGCAAGCCCTACAAGCGAAAGCCAAATTACGCTATTCGAGAAGAAGGTTACCCAATTCAATTGAACTTTAAAAATTTCCTTGCTCAGCATCACAGCAACACTCCCTACATAACCGAAAGAATCGGCCAGATAAATTAAAAATCCAACATTGCCTGTATGCTTGAAAGCTGCGATTAAACGGTCAAAAAATACTGAATTAAAGGGTATATACACCATATACAATCCTAAACCTACCAGGGTCATCCACCAAATAGGAGACATACTTTGACTGATAAAAAGATAAGAAGAAAGTCCTGCAATAATAAATCCCAATCCGATAAAAAAATGTGAAAGCATCAAGGCTTTAAAACTATCCTTTATCAAGACCATACTTCCAATAAGTAGGAGAATGATAATCGTTATTGGGGTCTCTGTTGTTGCAAAAAGTTCAGGTTTATCAAAGAACCCCATTTCCTTCCACATTTCAGCACTGAAATTATCTCGCATATCTCTAAAAATAGTTGCAAAAGCATAAATCAGAATGCAAGCAATCAAGCCGGGAAGGAAAATCCGAATAAAATTTTTTCGGTCTTGCCCAAGCATCGGAACCCGAGCCATACGGTATGCAATATCCTTATCATCAGGAGATGGAATTTTTTCTATTAAATAAACAAAAAGTAAAAGCGGAGCGGCAAAAACCAACCCAGTATAAAACGGAACCCAAAATTCTGTAATGTCAAAATTCAACATCAGCCAGGCACCTACGGTTTTTACAAAGCCTGAAGCAAAAATAAAACTCACTGCAAGGGTGGCTCCAATAAAGTCAGTACTGCGCCTGCCTTCCACATAAGAAAACACCACACCCCAAAGCATCCCTAAAGGAAAACCATTGATAAATAGAAATACGATATTATAGGGTGCTGGTACAAGCGCAAAAAATAACCAACTTAACCAAGCAATAAGAGTCAGAAGCATGATGATTTGCCCTCTTCCATGACGTTTTAGCTCAGATATATATTTAATGCCATAAAATTTGGCAAGCATATATCCTAACATCTGGCAGATGACCAGAATTGTTTTATAACTATATCCAGCTACGGTAATGCGATCAAAAGTTGCTACTGTAAATGATTTTCTGAATCCAAAAACCATAGTATAGGTAAGAAATACAGTCAAAGCAGCATATAAGCCTATCTGCAGTGATGTTCCTTTAAAATACTTTGGTGTCAGGAAACCCATTAAATCAGGATTTAGATTTTAATTTGTTTGGAAGGTAATAAAACCTTTTTCATTGCAAAAATATCAATGAAAAATTGAAATTAAATTTGGGTATTATAGAACAAGAAAAACGACTTTTACTTGCTAAAATACTCAACTATAGAATTAATACTTATCTTCATTAAGGGATTCTAAACATAAAACAAATGAAAGCTCAAGCATTATTTATCATCTTATTTACCTGTTGTCTAAGCCTATTAAATGCACAAGAAAAACCTCTTCAAATTATTATGATAGGTGCACATCCTGATGACTGCGACATTAAAAGTGGAGGTACTGCAGCTCTTTTTATTGCCATGGGTCACCACGTTAAATTCCTCTCGGTAACCAATGGCGATGCAGGGCATATGAATGAAGGTGGTGGAATGCTGGCTAAAAGAAGGCTTGAAGAAACCAAAGAAGTTGAAAGACGATTAGGAGTAAGCTATGAAGTGCTCGACAATCATGATGGAGAACTATTGCCAACTTTGGCCATCCGCTTTGAAATTATACGTAGAATAAGAGAATGGAATGCAGATATAGTGATTGCCCCAAGACCCAATGACTACCATCCTGACCACCGATACACAGGAGTTTTAGTTCAGGATGCTGCATTTATGGTTGGAGTACCCAATGTTGCATCTGATACTCCCCCATTGCGTAAAAATCCTGTATTTCTTTATTTTCAGGATAATTTCAAAAAGCCTAATCCGTTTCAGCCCGACATTGCAGTTGACATTACTTCAGTTATTGATAAAAAAATATATGGCCTTGATGCCCATAAATCACAGTTTTATGAGTGGCTACCTTGGATTGGCGGAAATCTGGAGAAAGCACCTATTGACCCTGCAGAAAGAATAGTATGGCTGAAAAAACAAAGAACAGGATCAATCTCGGCAGAAGTTAAAGCTAGCCTTCAAAAATGGTATGGCGCAGAAAAAGCAGAACAAGTTAAATACACAGAAGCGTTTGAAATATGCGAATATGGCAGCCGACCTACCGAAGCGGATATCAAAAGGCTTTTCCCAATGTTAGGAAAATAGCATAAAAAAAGACTATTCGGGTTTAGGTCCTCGTTTAAAAATGATTAGGCCATTTAAAAAATTTCGTAGAATCTGATCACCACAAGGCTTAAAGTTTTCATGTTCTTTATTGCGAAAAATAGCCCCCAATTCAGCTTTAGTAATTGAAAAATCTACTAGTTTTAGAATTTCTACAATTTCCTGATCGTTTAGCTTAAGGGCTACACGAAGCTTTTTCATGATGTCGTTATTGCTCATAATTTTACCGAGAGATTTCTATTTTGATTTTCTTATTCTTTATTTTTTCGTTTTTTAGAAGTTTTACAATATTGACGATCTTATTACGGCTCACACCAGCATAAGAAGCATAATCCTGAACTTCGATCAAACCTAATTCATCCTTTTCTAGTTTTCCTTTTTTCATTAACAGGCCAACAATATCAATCTTATTGATCTTATCTTTTCTACCGGCTCCTAAATAAAGAGTTGCCCAAGAGGTGTTCTCTGGAACAATATCTTTTTCGGGTAAAACTTCAATCACCGTTTTATCTTTTAAAAATGAAGGCTTTTCATCTTCAGTAAGAATAACGTAGGCTGTTCCGCTTGAATGCATTCTGGCAGTACGCCCATTTCTATGCAAAAAAGCCTCTTCATTATGGGGTAGCTGATAGTGAACAACAAATTCAATTTCTGGAATATCCAAGCCACGCGAAGCAAGATCTGTAGTGATCAAAAACCGATAACTTCCATTTCTGAATTTCAATAATGCCTTTTCTCGATCTTCTTGTTCCATGCCGCCATGAAAAACCCCATGATCAAGGCCCATATTCCATAATAAAGCACTTATCCGGTCAACTGCTTCACGATGGTTACAGAAAACCAGTGTAGATCGGTTTCCAATTTTACAGATCAATGAAAATAAAGCTTCCAATTTATCGGCTGCATCAGAAACCACAGATTTGATGACTAGATCAGGCAAGCTATTGGAATCGCTAAGAAAGTTTACTTCAGTCGACTTACCTAAACCGGTAAAAGAAGGTATCTCGGTCATTTTTGTTGCAGAGGTAAGAATTCTACGTCCTACGTTTTTCAAACGACTGATAATAAAGGCCATATCTTCTTCAAAACCAAATTCTAAGGCCTTATCAAACTCATCGAGAACGATGGTATGAATAGCATTCGGATTAAAGTTCTCGTGTCGAATATGGTAGGCAATTCGGCCGGGTGTACCAATTAAAACAGCTGGTGCCTCAATTAAATTATTCCTTTCTGTTTTTACCGGATGTCCTCCATAAAAACAATTGACCTTGAACCCAGTACCCATGGCTTTAAAAACCTGTTCAATTTGCAAAGCTAATTCTCTTGAAGGAACTAAAATCATGGCCTGAATGCCTGTTTTAGCATCATCTAACCGACTCAATACCGGTATTAAAAAAGCAATTGTTTTGCCAGAACCCGTAGGCGACAAAATTACAGTATCGGTATTGCTAGCAGAATTGATCGCAACACGCTGCATCTCATTGAGTGATGCAATTTTTAAATTCTTTAATACCTTCTCTATCATTTAGCCATTTAAACCGCAAAGGTAATGCAATTATTAGCAATCGATTTATTCGTACCAATCAACAATAAATTAATTCAATCTAAGGTTTGGGATGAGTCAATTTTCCTTATTTTCGTAAAACATATTCTACAAAATCGAATTTTCTAACAACCATGAAAACAAAAATTATACTACCCCTTTTAATGATTACCACAATTTACCTGAGTTCATGTCAGCAAAATTCGTCAACCCAAGCATCTGAAAGTACAGATAGCACTTCTGTAGAACAATTGAACACGGGTACTACTGAAAGTAATGATGAGGAGAAACATACTAACACTTCAGGAAAAATAGCCAGCGCTGCCCAGATTCTGGCTCGCCCCCAGGTACCAATTCTTTGTTATCACCAGGTAAGAAACTGGACAGCATCTGATGGCAAAATGGGTAAAGATTATATCGTGCCCATTGCCGAATTTAAATCGCAAATGAAAATGCTTGCAGATAGTGGTTATCAGACCATTTTACCTGACCAATTATATAGCTATTTAGCCTATGGAACTAAATTACCTAAAAAGCCGATCATGCTTACTTTTGATGACACCAAACTTGACCAATATACTGTAGCTGTCCCTGAAATGAAAAAATATGGTTTTAAGGCTGTCTTTTATATCATGACAGTTTCACTAGGGAAGCCAAATTACATGAACAAAGCACAGGTTAAAGAATTATCTGAAGCAGGGCATGTTATTGGTTCTCATACCTATGACCATCAAAATGTTAAAAAATACCAGGGTGATGATTGGCTTACTCAGATTGAAAAACCAACTAAAACGCTAAAAGAGATCACGGGTAAAGATGTCAAGTATTTTGCATACCCATTTGGTTTGTGGAACAAAGAGGCAATTCCTGAATTAAAGAAACGAGGATTTACCTCAGCATTTATTCTTGCAGAAAAGAGGGATGAAAACGATCCACTATTTACTATCCGAAGAATCATTGCAAGTGGCTATTGGAATACCAAAACACTTCATAATAGCATTGTAAAAAGTTTTTAAATCTTGGCCTCAAATAAATTATCCTGAGTTAAACCATTATATTAGTTAACAAATAAAAATAACATGAAAAAAATAGTACTATTAACCCTTATCGTTGGGTTATTCACCACTTTAAATGTATCTGCTCAGCAAGATAAAAGCAAAAGAGCAAGTCCACCGGCAATAGTATCCCAAACTTTAGGATCTGGTGCCCAAATTTCGATTGACTATAGTCGACCTTCCATCAAAGGCAGATCTATGAATGAGCTTGTCCCAGCCGGAAAAGTTTGGAGAACCGGTGCCAATGAAGCAACAGTGTTTGAAACAAGTAAAGATGTAAGTATCGATGGTCAAAAACTTTTGGCCGGAAAGTATAGCATTTATTCCATTCCAAGTGAAAAAGAATGGACTATTATATTTAACAAAACCTGGAAGCAATGGGGAACTGTTTATAAAGAAAGTGAAGATGCTTTACGCATAGGTGTGAAATCTGGCAAATCGAAGCAATTTGCTGAGATGCTGACCTTTGAAATTGCTAAGAATGGAAAAGTTTCACTAATGTGGGCAGAAACTCAAATTGATTTTAAAGTGCAATAAAAATTATAACTATATTGAAGGGCCTAAGTGTTAAACTTAGGCCCTTTTTTATGTCTTTAATTTCCTACACCTACTATGAAAGTTATTCATTCACTTTTTTTTCTTGTCCTAACATTTTCTTTCTTTTCTTCATGTAAATCAGATTCTTCTAAATCTGAAACTAGCAATATTGATTATTTATACACTGATTTTAAACCTGACGAATTGTATCCTGCAAGACAGGTAGAGCTACAAATTAAATCGTCTGGTTCAACTATATATGGTTTTGCCTATACAGCGAATGGGCAAGGGCCACACCCAACCATCGTACTTCTTCATAGTTTGCCGGGCAATGAACGAAATCTAGATATAGCACAAAATATGCGAAGAGCAGGTTTTAATGTGATTTATTTCAATTACCGCGGTACCTGGGGTAGCAAAGGTGTGTTTAAATTCAAAAACACGATCGAAGATGCGGCTGCTGTGGTCGACTACCTGACTGACAGCTTGAACAGGGAGACGCTAAAGGTTGATACTGGAAAAATTGCATATGTTGGCCATAGCATGGGAGCAGGCATTGCCTTAATTGCAGGATTAAAAGATCCTAGAATAAAAGGAGTTTTTGCGGTTTCAGTTTTTAATCCCTACACACTTTTGCAGGGTAAAAATGCAGAAGGAAATTTAATTGGCCTTAAGGAATATCTGTTGACTCTTGGAATGCATAACTGTGATCCAAATCAATTCCTTAATGATATATTAGATGATATCGATCGATATAATATTGAGAAGATGATCCAAAATTCAAAGAAACCGATCATGGTAGTAGATGAACATATGAATAATTCCAGTTTCACCAATTATAATAAAAGTGAAACATTTCAATATAAGATCTGGAATACTGATCACGCCTTTTCAAACAGACGAATTGCATTGTCTAAAGAGATTGTTAATTGGATGAACAAAAATGTTGTTCAGAAAAAACTGAAGGAAAAAAATTGAAATTAATTCTAAGAATTAAAAAATCGATTCTATCACAAATGGCTTGCCATTGAAATCAAATTCATATCCAATTTTCTGTCTCATTAATTTCAATCCGATAGGTGAAATGGCAGAAATCGCGAAATAATTGATTCCATCTACCTGTATCTGACCCCGACTTATACTGATATAAAACTTGCCAAAATTAGTTATTACCAAGCTTCCGGAATGAACTATTTCTGAAACCTGATGATTTTCGATCTGTTCAAGAGCAAGCCTCATTTTTTTTGCTTCTTCTAACTGTTTCCTGTTCCTGTCAATTTCCTGCTGCATCATTTCCCTACCGGTTTCGAACTTATCGCCTGCACTACTCTTGGTATCATCATTCGCCGAAGATTGGGCATCTTCAATAGCAAATTGAGCCGTATTTATACATTCCTCTACATAGTTTAGGCAATGTTTAAATAATTCTTCTTTGATCCTATTCATTTGTACAAAGAAGCATATTATTTAAATAACTGCACAGTGTTGAACATGCTTTGTGAATAAAAAAAAAGATTCCATCCCCAATCGTTGAGATGATAATCCCAATTATAAATGAAATGTGAACGTTCTTGAAACAGAGCGATGAAAAAAATCAGATCGAAATCATAATAACCTAGACCTATATATAAGATCAAAACATGGGTGATTAATACCATGAAAACGTAAATTAACGGACAACAAGGCCGTTTAAATTTCATATACCACTGAAAATCCGTACCTTTGCACTTTATCAACTATTCATGATTACAGTATCAAATCTTTCTTTACGTTACGGCAAGCGAACTCTTTTTGAAGAGGTAAACTTGAAATTCACTCCTGGAAATTGCTATGGCATTATCGGAGCAAATGGAGCCGGCAAATCAACCTTTCTTAAAATACTTTCTAAAGAAATTGACCCCTCAAGTGGCTCTGTTTCATTTACTCCAGGTGAAAGAATGGCTGTTTTAACTCAAAATCACTATGCTTTTGATGAATTTACTGTGATTGAAACGGTAATGATAGGACATAAAGAATTGTATAGCATCATGAAAGAAAAGGATGCGCTATATGCAAAAGACGATTTTTCAGAGAAGGATGGCGAACGCGCAGGTGAATTGGAAAATATTTTTGCAGAAATGGATGGATGGAATGCTGAAAATAACGCAGCAACCATGCTTAGTAATTTGGGAATTAAAGAAGAATTTCATTATAATTTACTTAAAGATCTGGATGGCAACCAAAAAGTGAGGGTTTTATTAGCTCAGGCTTTATTTGGTAAACCAGATATTCTACTGCTCGATGAGCCAACCAATGATTTAGATATTCAAACTATAGCCTGGCTTGAAGATTTCCTTGCATCTTATGAGGGAATCATTCTAGTAGTTTCGCACGATAGGCACTTTTTAGATACAGTTTGTACCCATGTGGTGGATATTGATTTCAGTAAAATGAATATCTATACCGGAAATTATACGTTCTGGTATGAATCAAGTCAGCTTGCGCTTAAACAACGCTCTGATCAGAATAAAAAGACAGAAGAAAGGGTCAAGGAACTACAGGAATTTATTCGTCGATTTAGCGCTAATGCTTCTAAGTCTAAACAAGCAACTAGTCGTAAAAAGGCATTAGATAAAATTAACATTGATGAGATTAAACCATCCAATCGTAAATATCCAGGTATCATCTTTAATCACCAGGGTAGAGAAGCAGGTGACCAAATTCTTCAAATAGAAAATTTGAAGAAAGATTTAAATGCTGAGGTATTATTCTCTGGCATTAATCTAATGGTTAATAAGGGAGATAAAATAGCCATTCTATCTGAAAATAGTTTAGCTACTTCTGCATTTTATGATATTCTGAGTGGTAGAGATTCTGACTATAAAGGTTCATTTAAATGGGGGGTGACTATAAATATTGCAGATATCCCTAATGACAATTCACACTATTTTACAACCAAAGAAACTAACCTGATTGATTGGTTACGGGATTATTCGGAAGGAGATAAGGACGAGCAGTTTATTAGAGGTTTTTTAGGCCGAATGTTATTTTCTGGCGAAGAAGTTTTGAAGCAATCTTCTGTGCTTTCGGGTGGCGAAAAAATGAGATGTATGTTTTCGCGAATGATGCTTCAGCAAGCCAATCTTTTGATGTTTGATGAACCAACCAACCACTTAGATTTGGAATCAATCACCGCTTTAAACAACGGAATGAAAGATTTTAAAGGGGTGATTTTATTCACATCAAGAGATCATGAATTGACTGAAACAGTTGCAAACCGTATTATTGAGTTAACTCCAAGTGGAATCATTGATAAACTGATGACCTACGATGAATACATTAATAGTGATGCTGTAAAACAACAACGCGAGGAACTCTATTCTTTAGCTTAAATCAGATTTCAGATACTCCTAAAAAAGCCGGTAAATTGTTTAATTCACCGGCTTTTTCGTTTCAAAAAATTATAGTCTTGCGCGCCTTTTTAAATCTGAGATAGGCAAAGTCAACATCCTACCAACAGGTACTTTATCTTTATAAGTAATCAGCTTTAGTTGTTTAGCATCGATAGGTGCAGTTAATGTACCTATATACTTAGGATAAAATCTATCTGGAAAAGAATTATCAAAGCTATAATAAATATCAAGCCCTTCAACTTCCAGACTAAGATCAATAGTTAGTTTATTATCGAATGTTTTACCCACCTTAACTATTGGATCATAAACGGCTGGCGAATACTTTGTTTCAGAAAAATCAAGCCGCTTAAAGTGTTCTTCCACCCTTGAAAAGAATTCAGGCCAGTTCTTCTTATCCTTTGGCGACCAAACAGATTCTGCGATTGCAAATGCTCTGGGCCAGGTCATATATTCAGCCTGCCGAATTGTATAAACCTGTTCGGTCCATAAATTAGCCTGCCCCCCTTTAATATACTGCGGATCCACTCCATCTGGAACAGGTTCAAATTCGTATGACTTATTTAAACGGAGTGATGCATATACCCTTGGCTCTGAAATAACATCAGACTGCATATAATCGAGGTAAGCATAGGTAGTGGGGCTCATTACAACTTCATGCTTATTTAGGGCAGCTTCAATTCCATATTTCATTCCGCGCCAACTCATAACAGCGGTTGTAGGGCTCACTCCTCCTTCTAGCACCTCATCCCAGGCCATCATTTTTTTTCCTTTAGATTCAACAATCTTTTCAACTCTTCTTGTAAAATATCCCTGTACTTCAGTAATATTTTTAATGCCTTCTCGAGCCATCAGGGCTTTTATTTGTTCGTTTTTTTGCCAGAAATTAATTGGAGCCTCATCGCCACCTAGATGAATGTACTCAAATGGAAAAAGTGTTGCCAGTTGAGAAATTACAGTATCCATAAAACTATAAGCGAGTTCATTTGCTGGGCAAAGTGTATTATCCAACAAAGCTTTTGGTGTAGCCCCTCCAGACCAATCCATGATTTTCTCACCCGATCTGACCTTATAATTAACCGCATCTGGAGTACATGATAATTCGGGATATGAAGCAATTGCTGCAAGGCTATGACCAGGAACATCTATTTCAGGCAGTATTTCTATAAATCGATCTTTGGCATAACTCACCAATTCCTTGATATCTTGCTGGGTATAAAATCCGCCATAGTCACGTGGCTCACTTGCTGATGGAGGAATAAAGTCGCCAAATTCACCTTCTCTTTTTACATTCCATGCGCCAATTTCGGTTAATTTTGGATATCCCTTTATTTCAATTCGCCAGCCTTCATCATCGGTAAGGTGCAAATGCAATACATTATACTTGTACTTCGACATGGCATCGATGTATTGTTTCACTTCATCTTTAGTGAAAAAATGTCTTGCAACATCAAACATTAAACCCCGCCAACCCAGCTTAGGAACATCTTGAATTTCAACAATTGGAACTTCCCAATTAATATTTTTGACTAGCACCTTACTTTCAATTTGGCTTGGAAGTAGTTGGAGTAATGTTTGAACACCATAAAATAATCCAGCAGGTTTATTGGCTTTTATTTTAATGCCTTTATGAGTAACTGAAAGCGCATAACCCTCTTTTCCAAGTTGAATATCATCACTATCATTCAACAACAATTGTATTGTTGCCCCATTTGAACTAGTCGCAAAATTTACATGATTCCCGCTTGGCAATGATAGCCTTTCGCTAAGAATTGAAATTGTTTTAACAAGCTCTGGTGAATCTGGTGCATGAATAAAAATTTCTTTTGGAAAGGTAAAATGACCAGTTCCTTTTAAAATATGAGCCGGTTGAGGAATAATAGAAATACTGTTGGTAGTTACCTGACTGTTTGCACTAAATGAGAGTAAAAAAAAGAGTAAAAAAAGAATTTGTTTGTTCATTAATACTAAATATTTGTTTGCCGGATAATAATATTAGCTAATATCACTCAGAATCTGAACATTTAAATTCAGATCAGAGCATGCAATTTATATAATTATACAAATATTTATGAGGCAAATGCATACAGAATATGATTTTAGAGGCAATTATGGAAGGCGGGATACTACTAAATAAAAAAAGCAGCTACCCTAGAGGAAGCTGCTTTGAAAATTAAATATTACTTACTTATCTGATTGTGACTGCTTTTACAAATTGTCCGTTAGCATCAAAATGGATTGCGTATTTAGTCAGGTTGGCATCAATTAATACCAGATATCCCTTGATAGCGCTATTTGTTTTTAATTCAAAAGCTTTCTTGAAAACATAATTAGGATAGGTAGTGCTCAAGTAAGTTGTTGAAACAGTAGGTAAAGCAGATGCTTCAATAGATCTTCCTTTTGCAGGCGAAGCTGGTAAATCAGTTCGCTTAATGAAACTATTCGCAGCGCTAAATGCAGTCGCAAAATAAGTTACATTTTTACTGATTACTACCATACTTTGATCCTTATTAACAAAAGCATGAACTAGTGTATCAGCTGAATAGGTAGTAGTCATATAGGTTTTGATCAATGCAGGAATAGCACTTACTGCAATAGTGTCGCGTTGCTTTCCATCTCTGTTATCAAAACAACCACCAGCATTCCAACCACCTCGGCCTTTCATATTACGGCCTTCTCTTTGCTCCAGCACCTTTACAAAAGCACCGGCTGCATCAAACTTTAATGCCACAGGCTTAGCATTAAACTGAATAACCACTACAAAGCTCTCAACAGCAGACGTTGTTTGATTTGCAATCTTAAATGCCTTTTGAAAAGTATTGCCAGAATAGTTGGCACTAAGGTAAGTTGTAATACTGGCAGAAAGGGCTGATAATTCAATAGCAGTTTTCTTATTTCCCTTTTTGCAAGCTTCCATTGCATACAAACTGTCGGATGTATTCCCAAAACCAGAAATTGCGGATGTACTTGCAATAGTTATGGCTTCAAGTTTTGCAAATTCAAGTTCATTGTCTAATAGAATGTTTTCTTTTTTACAAGAGCCTAGGCTCAATAAGGCTATACTTAATACAAGTAAAGCGCTTTTAATTGCTGGATTTTTCTTCATGTTGTTTGTATTTTATTTAAAATTATTTTGCCAAGATGAAGAGAAGATGATTTTTTATATTTTTTTTTAAAAACAACTATTTAATACCGTTTAAGAGATATAATTATCTTTTTAAAAAAAAGGGTATTGAAATTATCAATACCCTTTTTAAAAACTATGCTGTTTTAATGTGATTCATGACCATCAGCACCATGAGCATGGCCATGAGCAAGTTCTTCATCAGTTGCAGGGCGAACTGAAATAATTTTTCCGATAAAATGCAGATCCTGACCAGCCATAGGGTGATTTAAATCTACAATTACAGCAGATTCTGTTATTTCTTTCACTCTTGCACTAAACTGATGACCCTGGTCATCCTGTAAAGGCAAAATAGAACCGAGCTCTGGAATTTCCATATCACCAAACATCTCCTTTGGAAGATCAGTAATTCTAGTTTCATCTTTCACTCCATAGGCATCCTCAGCCGTAAGATGAAAATCATAGGTATCACCAATGTTCAGACCAGCCAAATTTTCTTCAAATTTTGGAAGCATCATTCCAACTCCAAATAAAAAAACTAATGGATTTTGTTCATCTGCTTTTTCTACAAATACTTCCTGATCATTTTCTTTCGTGTAAAGATCGTACGTTAGCGCTACAACGCTGTTTAATTGAATTGTCATTTTTTAAAAATTAAGTAATTGACAGGCTAGGATTCTTTTTGCCTAGCTCCCGGCGTTGTACTTGGGTTATCGATTTGTTTAATTGCGTCAATTACCTCAATTACAGGTAATAAACATGTTTTGCTTTGGCACACATAAATTTTTGTTTCTGAGGCCCATTTATCTTTAAGCAAAGGTAATGTTCCTGAAGAACCTCCCAAAAGTATTTTGTTAGGAATATAATATTTTTCTAATTCCATTCTTTTTTCTTCGGCCGTAATTCCTGTTATAGCAATTTCATAGACTCCAAAAACATGGTATAATAATAAGGATGCCCAGTTAGAATACCCAGATCCATAGGTTTTGATTTGAGAATGTACATTTCGCAACATTTGGCTGGAAATGTTTAAATACTCCTTCTGATCATATAAATGGCCCATTTTAAATAAATTATGAGCCATCATTGAATTAGAAGAAGGTATAACATTATCAATTATTTCCTGTTTTCTAGCAATTAACTGCTCACCTGACTTTGCGGTATAAAAGAACATGCCACTTTTTTCATCATAAAATTCTGCAATCGCATTTTCGGTAAGCTGTTTTGCAATTTGAAGATACGATTCATCAAAACATGCTTCATAAAGTCCGATCAAACCATCAATAACAAAAGCATAGTCATCAAGAAAGGCTACTGAATCATCATTTTGCTGCATATTTGCATTATAAACTCGTATCAGTTTATTCGAATTGATTAGCTTTTCAGAAATGAAATCCGCACTGCCTTTTGCAATTTCAAGAAATTTAGCTTCTCCAAAAACTCGGTAAGCATCTGAGTAAGCTTTCAACATCATCCCATTCCAGGATGCCAAAATTTTATTATCCAAACCAGGGCGAATACGAGAAGAACGAGCATGAAGGAGTTTAGACTTAGCCAGAGTAATCTTGCTTTCTAATTCAGTAACTGAAATGCCTAATTGCAATGCTAGGTCAGAATTTTCAAATTTCCGGTTAAAAACATTAGTGCCCTCTTCAACCCAATTTCCTTCGTCGGTTACTTGGTAAAAAATACTGAACAGGGCTTCGTCATCTCCTAAAATTGTCTTTATTTCATCCTTCGTAAAGGAATAAAATTTACCTTCTACACCTTCACTATCGGCATCAATGGCAGAATAAAAACCGCCATCTGCAGAGGTCATTTCTCTTTCAATAAATTCTAAACATTCAAAAACAACATGCTTATAAATTGGGTCAGGCGTATATTGAAATGCTTCTGAATAAAGTGATACGAGTTGAGCATTGTCGTATAACATTTTCTCAAAATGAGGAATATGCCATCTTCCATCAACTGAATACCGTGCAAAACCACCGCCTATCTGATCATAAATTCCGCCAAATGCCATTTTTTGTAAAGTAACACGACTGGCGGTATGTGCCACATCATCATTCATTAAATGTGCATAGCGTAGCATAAATTGCCAGTTGTTGGGGAGCGGAAATTTTGGGATGCGATTATATCCGCCTTCTACTAGGTCAAAAGAACGCTTCCATGTATCAAAAATAGCTAGAACATCTGTTTTAGAATATTCTACTTCTTCTCCAATTTTGACAAGAAGCTCAGTCTTATTAATTCCTTCAGTTAGCCTTACAGCATAAGCAACTGCTTCATCAGGTTTTTGTTGCCAATAGTCGGCAAGATTTCTTAAGAGGCTTTTCCAATCTTCCTTTTTGAAATAAGTACCTCCGTAAATTGGACGCTGATCGGGTAAACAAAAACAATTTAATGGCCAGCCACCACTGCCAGTCATTAATTGAACGGCATCCATATAAATTTGATCAATATCGGGGCGAACCTCACGATCTATCTTAATACAAACAAAAAACCTGTTCATAATATCGGCCACGTCTTGGTCTTCAAAGCTTTCATGCTCCATAACATGACACCAATGACAAGCAGAATATCCGATACTCACTAAAATAAGCTTATTTTCATTTTTAGCTTTTGATAAAGCTTCTTCACCCCATGGAAACCAATCTACAGGATTGTTTGCATGCTGCAAAAGATATGGCGATGTCTGATTTTTTAGTCTGTTTGACATTTAATTCTATTTAAATACAAAAATAATCATTTACCCTTTCCTATTGGGCACAATACTTCTTGAGTAGTGTTATTTATGCCTTTGTTTATAGAATTATTTCCCTGATCAGACATAAAGTGCTAAATTTCGCTATGAAAATTTCCCATCTAGATATATACAGATTTAGCATTCCAATGGTGCCATTTGTAATTGCAACTGGAACAATGGATTGTGCTCAGAATGTATTTATTCGTGTTCATACCGATACTAACCTTTATGGCGTTGGAGAATGTTCTGCCTTTCCAATGATTGTTGGCGAAACTCAGGAAACTTGTCTGGCTATGGCCAAAGATTTTGCAAAAATTTGGAAAGGAAAAGATGCCCTTGATATTCCTGCTCGCCTTCAAGATCTCCATAATTACTCAGCATACAACCCCACTATTAAAAGTGCATTTGATATGGCACTCTATGACCTTGCAGCAAAAAATCAGGATCAGCCACTTTATAAATATCTAGGCGGATTAAAGAGATCAATTGAGACTGACATGACCATAGGAATTGGCAGTCCGGAGGAAATGGCATTGCTAGCTATTCAATATAAACAGCAAGGAGCAAGCATATTAAAGATAAAACTTGGAAAGAAGCCTGCAACAGATATAGAAAGAATACGAAAAATACGAGAGGCTGTCGGAAATACCATGATCATACGCATTGATGCAAATCAAGGCTGGACATTTGATGAAGCAATTTATTGTTTAAATGAGTTGAGCAAGTTTGACATCGAATTTTGCGAACAACCCATGCGTACCTATTATGATGATTATCTGCCTGAATTAAGAAAAAAGACCCCGATCAAGATCATGGTGGATGAAAGTTGTTATAATCATCATGATGCTAGAAAGCTAATAAACTCAAATGCCTGCGACCTGATTAATATTAAGTTTGCCAAGTCGGGTGGCATACATGAGAGTTTAGAAATTTATAAGATTGCCACTGATTCTGGAGTTCCCTGTATGATTGGAGGCATGCTTGAAAGCAGGATTGCGCTAAGTGCCAATTTACATTTTGCATACGCTTGTCCAACTATTAAATACTATGATATGGACACTTGTATGCTTGGGCATTTAGTAGATCCGGTTGTGGGTGGAGTAACTTACAAGGGATTTTTTCTTGACATTCCAGATACTCCTGGAATAGGAGCTGATGCAAATGAAGATTTTTTGAAAACCTGCGAAATGTGGAGAATTTAAAAATTAATATCTCATTCCGGTCAGCATTCCCGAAATGAGATAGTAAGGATCAGTTTTATTTGCTTAACTCAGCAAAATATTTGTGGAAAAGAGGAATAGTTTCTATTCCCTTGTAAAAATTAGCAATATCAAATTTTTCATTCGGTGAATGAAGATTATCACTATCCAAACCAAAACCCATTAAAACAGTTTTTATACCTAATTCCTTTTCGAATAAAGCTACTATTGGTATACTGCCACCCCCTCGGGTTGGTATTGGTTCTTTTCCGAATGATTCTAAAATTGCTTTCTGTGCGGCTTTGTATGCGATACTATCGGTTGGCGTGACAACAGGTTCTCCACCATGATGAGGGCTAACCTTCACTTTTACACTTTTTGGAGCAATACCTTCAAAGTGGTCCTTAAACAATTTAGTAATCTTATCTGATTGCTGATTAGGAACAAGTCGCATTGAAATTTTAGCGTATGCTTTTGAGGGCAAAACCGTTTTAGCGCCTTCACCGATATAGCCTCCCCATATTCCATTTACTTCAAGAGTTGGGCGCGTACCAGTACGTTCTAACGTTGTATATCCTTTTTCACCCCATAACTCATCAACTTTAAGGTCAATTTTGTATTCATTTTCATTGTATGGGGCTTTATTTAGCATTTCACGTTCTGTAGCACTCAGTTCTAACACATCGTCATAAAAACCAGGAATAGTGATATGATTGTTTTCATCATGCATGGATGCGATAAGCTTTGCAAGTATGGTTGATGGATTTGCTACAGCACCACCATAAACCCCAGAGTGCAGGTCGCGATCTGGCCCGCAAACTTCAACTTCAACATATGAGAGTCCACGTAAACCTGTTTCAAGAGAAGGATGTTCCAGACTAATCATAGAGGTATCAGATATTAACACAACATCTGCTTTTAACCGTTCTTTATTGTTATTGACAAAAATTCCAAGATTACTTGAACCGACCTCTTCTTCACCTTCAATCATGAATTTTATATTACAAGGAAGCGTATTTGTACTCATCATCAGCTCAAAAGCCTTTACGTGCATGTAGAATTGACCCTTATCATCGCAGGCCCCCCGAGCATAAATTTTTTGATCTCGTATTGTTGGTTCAAATGGCGGGGTTTTCCATAATTCAAGAGGGTCTGGCGGCTGAACATCATAATGCCCATAAACCAAAACCGTTGGTAGTGAACCATCCAGAATTTTTTCGCCATAAACTATTGGATAACCCGCTGTAGGACAAATTTCTACCAAATCAGCTCCAGCAATCTTTAGCTTTTCTGCTACAAACTCAGCAGTTTTGAGCATTTCATCCTTATATTTTTGATCTGCACTGATAGATGGAAATCTAAGCAGCTCAAAAAGTTCATCTAAGAAGCGTTGCTTATTATCATTAACATACTTTCTTATGTCTTGCATATAATTGGTTTTGCTACAAAGATATAAATCTAATTTTAGCCAAAAACTGGTACAAAAAAAATCAGCAAATAAATAATCATTATAAATTATATTCTTGTTGGCTAAAGAATATTGGACAGGAATCCTATCTTATAAATTTATTTCAGGAGAAATAAATGCCAAATGCCAAACGTATGCCGCTTAACTATTCAAATTGGTAATTTTGGATTCGGTTTACCTGTTCCCTTCTTCACCATTAATCACCATGAATTTGAATTAAATTAGTTCATCTCCTTTTTTATTAAATTCAAGTTCAATGGTGGAGAAATTGTACACAGACCTAAACCTCTAATCTCAAATCTCTTTAGTAATTTAGCAGAAAAAAACAGGCATAAATTTTGGATTATTTAGATGGATTAAATCCTTCACAAAGGGCAGCAGTTGAGCAGACCGAAGGTGCAGTGATGATAGTGGCAGGTGCAGGATCAGGAAAAACGCGGGTAATTACCTATCGCGTAGCACACTTGATCAGAAAAGATGTAGACCCCTTTAATATTCTGGTACTTACTTTTACAAATAAAGCTGCAAAAGAAATGCGGGAACGCATTATGAAAGTAGTTGGGAACGAAGCCAAAAACATCTGGATGGGAACCTTTCATTCGGTTTTTGCAAAGCTTCTCAGAGTAGAATCAACAAAGATTGGTTATCCAAGTAACTTTACAATTTATGATACTGATGATAGTAAAAGTTTGCTAAGATCCATCATCAAAGAAAAGCAACTTGATGAAAAACTCTATAATGTCAATTTTGTTTACAATCGCATTTCATCATCTAAAAACAATCTAGTTTCTCCTGCAGCATATTTACAAAACGCGCAAATTCAGGCTGAAGATTTTTCAACCGGACGGGGAAGTATTGGTGAACTATACCAAATATATGCGCAAAGATGTTTTAAGTCTGGTGCAATGGACTTTGATGACCTTCTATACAAAACCAATGTACTTTTAAGAGAACACCCAGAGGTTTTATATAAATACCAGAATAAATTCAAATATTTAATGGTAGATGAGTACCAGGATACCAATTATTCACAATACCTCATCGTAAAAAAACTTGCCGCAAATAATGAAAATATTTGCGTGGTTGGTGATGATGCACAAAGTATTTATGCGTTTAGAGGAGCGAATATTCAAAACATACTCAACTTTGAAAAAGATTACCCAGATCTGAAAGTATATAAATTAGAACAGAATTATCGGTCTACACAAAATATTGTCAACGTAGCTAATAGTATTATTGCAAACAATAAAAATCAACTTAAAAAGTCTGTCTTTTCTGAAAATGAAACAGGTGATAAAATAAAAGTATGCAGAGCCTTCAGCGATAATGAGGAGGGCAAGATAGTTGCTGAAGCGATTGCGCAAGAACATGCTCTAAAAGGCTCCCAATACCATGATTTTGCTATCCTTTATCGTACAAACGCTCAGTCAAGAGCAATGGAGGAAGCCCTTAGGAAGCTAAATGTTCCTTACAAAATATATGGCGGTCTGTCATTTTATCAACGTAAAGAAATTAAAGACCTTATTGCTTATTTCCGACTCACATTCAACCCTAACGACGAAGAAGCAATAAAAAGAATAATTAATTACCCTCGCCGTGGTATTGGAGATACAACCATTGAGCGAATTATGATTGCAGCTGATCAAAACAATTTGACCTTATGGGAAATTATTTGTGATGCTCCAAAGTATCTTGACTCTCGAAGCTCTGGCTCAGTTGCAACTTTCGCATTGCTTATTCAAAGTTTTCAGGTAATGACAAAAACTCATTCCGCATATGATACAGCCTTGCATATTGCACAGCATTCTACCCTACTTAAAGATCTGTATTCAGATAAATCAGTTGAAGGGTTAAGTAGGTATGAAAATATTCAGGAATTACTAAATGGTATCAAAGAATTCAGTGAACGTGAAGATATTGAAGAAAGAAGCCTTGACATTTTCATGCAAGATATAGCTCTTTTGACCAATGACGACAATGATAAAAATCCGGATGCCGATACGGTATCATTAATGACCATTCATTCAGCAAAAGGATTAGAGTTTGACAATGTTTTTGTAGTTGGACTGGAGGAAAATCTATTCCCATCCCAAATGTCTTTAAGTTCAAGGACAGATCTTGAAGAGGAACGTAGGTTATTTTATGTTGGAATAACTCGTGCTGGTAAAAAACTTACTCTTTCATATGCAACATCGCGTTACCGTTGGGGCACTTTAACCAGCTGTGAACCTAGCCGGTTTATAGAAGAAATTGATGCCCGCTACCTTGAACTTGACTTTAAACAAGTACAGAAAAAATCGGATAACCCATTCTTGGATGAAGAACGATCAGCTTGGCAACAAAAGGAAATGTTTAGCAAACCAAAACCACCTTCTTCAGTAAAAACAAGTTCAATTTTACCGAAAGCCCATGTACCTAGTGCAGGCTTCAGCCCTTCTGATACATCGGGATTACAAGTTGGAATGGAAGTAGAGCATGAACGATTTGGTTTTGGAAAAGTTATCCATATGGAAGGCAACAAACCAGACCTAAAAGCAACAATATTCTTTAAAGATTTAGGACAGAAGCAATTATTGTTAAAATTTGCTAAATTGAGAATTATAAAATAAAAACAAAATCGCAATTTAAGGCATATAAACTGCATATTTGTACCTCCAAATAATACAATTACAATGACATTCGATTATAATACCACCAGGAAAAAATTAATATTAGCCGAATATGGACGTAATGTTCAAAATATGGTGAAATATATTGTTGATTTACCTACCAAGGATGAAAGAAATCGTTATGCTCAGGTAGTGATTGATTTGATGGGTTTCTTAAACCCTCATCTTCGTGATGTAGCTGATTTCAAACATAAATTATGGGATCATTTACATATCATTTCCGATTTTAAAATCGATGTTGATTCGCCTTATCCTAAACCATCTGAAGATGCTATTAGGTTTAAACCTGCGCCTCTATCTTATCCTCAACAACGTATTAAATATAAACATTACGGTAAAACCGTTGAGTTAATGATTAGCAGAGCCAAGGCTATTGAAGAACCGGAGCGAAAAAAAGCAATGGTGCAATCAATCGCTAATTTCATGAAAATGGCCTATGTAACCTGGAATAAGGACAGCGTTGCTGATGAAACAATCATAAAAGATCTTCGTGAAATGTCAAATGGAGAACTGCAACTTGAAGAAAATGTTAATCTTCAACGAGTTGAGGTAAGACAAGTTGTTTCTCCAAGCAGACAACGAAACTCTAACCAAAATAAAGGAAAGCAAAATACTAACCGGAATACACCTGGAACTAATCGCCAAAGAACAAACAATTCTGGTGGTGGCAAACGTTACTAATTTTATTCTGAAAAATAATTCAAATAAGATCCCGTCATCGCCCTTGTTAAAAACAATTCAATTTCATTTTTTTAAAGGAACAAAAGCTAGTTTTTGTAAATTAGTGCTTTGTCCAATATCTAATCATTTATATAAAATCTCGCAGTACAAATGAACGCATTTGAAATTGTTGGTGGCAAGCCACTAAAAGGTGAAATAATACCTCAGGGCGCAAAAAACGAAGCATTACAAATCATTTCAGCTGTTCTTCTTACTGAAGAAAAAATCACGATCAGTAATATTCCTGACATCAAGGATGTTAATAAACTGATTGAACTGATTGGCGACCTTGGCGTGAAAGTTGAACGTTTAAGTAAAGATACCTATACATTTGAGGCAAAAAAGATCAATCTAGATTTCTTTCAATCTGAATCATTCAGAGCAAAAGGAGGAAGCTTAAGAGGTTCAATAATGATTGTTGGGCCATTATTAGCTCGTTTTGGTAAAGCTGCTATACCAAAACCCGGGGGCGATAAAATAGGGCGTAGAAGACTTGACACACACTTTCTAGGTTTTGAAAAACTAGGTGCTAAATTCATCTACGACAAAAAAACAAATTTCTTTAACGTTGACGCGAGTAATTTAAAAGGAGCTTATATTTTACTTGATGAAGCATCCGTTACGGGAACTGCAAATGTTGTTATGGCTGCAGTTTTAGCGAAAGGAACCACAACCATTTATAACGCTGCATGCGAACCTTACCTACAACAATTGTGTAAAATGCTTAACCGCATGGGTGCAAAAATTACTGGGGTAGGTTCCAACTTACTTAAAATTGAAGGGGTAACTAAACTCAGTGGCACAGAACATCGCCTATTGCCCGATATGATTGAAATTGGATCATTCATCGGTCTTGCAGCCATGACTGAATCTGAAATAACAATTAAAAATGTTCGCTTTGAAGAACTCGGAATGATTCCTGAGGTATTCAGAAAGCTAGGCATAAAATTTGAATTAAGGGGCGACGATATCTTTATTCCGTCACAAAAACACTATGAAGTAGAGACCTTCATTGATGGATCAATTATGACTATTGCTGATGCCCCTTGGCCTGGATTCACGCCCGACCTCTTAAGTATCATGCTTGTAATTGCAACTCAAGCAAAAGGGAATGTTTTGATTCACCAGAAGATGTTTGAAAGCCGTCTATTCTTTGTCGATAAATTAATAGATATGGGTGCCCAGATTATTTTATGTGACCCACATAGAGCCACGGTAATAGGTCTTGATAAAAAAGTAAAACTTCGTGGCATAGAAATGACTTCGCCAGATATTAGAGCAGGTGTATCCTTACTTATTGCGGCTCTTTCGGCCCAGGGAACTTCTATAATCTATAATAT
>CAMDKO010000032.1 GCA_945901155.1 Pedobacter schmidteae | reverse complement strand
TCTGCCGCAAAAGTATAAGCATCAAATGTTTGACCGTCGAAAAATATACCTTGTTTCATCATTTCCCTTCCGCCTTCTAATGCCTTAAATACCTGTTCAAACCTTTGATCTTGCTCGGCTTGTTTAAGTTCAAAACGATCCATACGTTGCAAAAGACTAGCATGACTTCCAATCAGTTTACGCATCTCTACAAAGGCATTGATGATTTGAATACTTACCTGAACAGCTTTTTTGCTCCGCAAGATTGCCGAAAGCATAGCTACTCCCTGTTCTGTAAAAGCGTAGGGTAAAGCCGAAGAATGTTTTAGAATCTCCAACCGGTCACAATTTGTGACAAGTTCATCCCTTTCATCCAGAGTCAATTGAAATCGAAAACTAATTGGGAACCGTTCAATATTTCGCTTAACAGCCTGATTCAGCACCTTGGTTTCTACACTATACATTTCGGCAAGCTCACGATCAATCATTACCTGAATACTGCGAATAGAAAATATCCGATTCTCAATTTCTTTTCGATCATATAATTCAAGTTCTTTTTCCATTCTAGATGAAACATTTATAATAGAGAAACGCTAAAAAAAACAGAAGGAAAATACTAGTTATTATCAATGAAGAGATCACCACTTAGCGAACGGTCCTAGTTGACAATTAATGGTAATATTATTTAAATAGTGAAGGACTATATTTCATAAATCAAAGTGAATCGGATATACAATATAAAGGAGTATTAGACTTGGTTTCTATATCTGACAAAACAAAAAAAGCCTGATACTTTTGTACCAGGCTTCGTAACCAGCGCCGGTCCCGATTGCTATCGGGGCAAACCGGAACGGCCGTAAAACAAAAAGCTCTCAAAAAATGAGAGCTTTTACCGTACCCAGCGCCGGAATCGAACCGGCACAGTTTCCTATCGGTGTTTGAGACCGACGCGTCTACCAGTTCCGCCAGCTGGGCATTTTATATCTACGAATCGGGAAGCAAACATAATAAAATTTTAATAATTTACAGGATTCAGACCCTGAATTTATTCAGTCTTTCCCTGTTAGGAATATCTTTCTTTTAACTTCTCAATGATTTGAGGATATTTTATCAGTGCCTTAATATATTTCGTACTCTTCATCTTCTTAATATGAAGTTCGATAAGCCTAGCCTGCTGGTAACCCAGTTCTTCAATGGACAAATACACCTCCCAATCTTCAGCTTTAGCAGTGAAACTTTTTTCGAACTTCTTATTTGCGTGCTGAGAAATTCGTTCAGCAAGGTCTTTACAACTTCCTATATAAAACTTATCAAGTTTATTAGAAAATAAAATATAAACTATCGCCATCCATGAAGATAAAACTGGCGGTACGATTACAAGATTTTTGATAGTAAAGGGTATACTTTTACTATTCAACGGTGAAAAAATGATTAAAAGAAATGGTAATTTAGACTGAGGCGTCTACCCCCCGATAGCTATCGGGGCCGCCAGCTGGGCATTTTGTATTTACAATGCTGGAAGCTAACATAATAAAATTTTAATAATTTACAAGATTCAGGCTCTGAATTTGTTAAGAATTTCCATACGGTCTGTAGTCATAAGTAAAACGTGAAACGAATTATTCAACCATCAATAAAGAAGTCAGGAGACTCCTTATTATTCCAAAATAAGTAGAGCCGATTCGCTAAGTCAACAGTTGGTTAATTCATAATGGTCAATGGTCCTTTTGCCGAGCTGTCCGTTCCTATGAAAAACAGCCCCAAGTAAAATAAACCTTGCCGGAGGATTATCTTCCGGCTATTCCTAATTTGAATCAGAACGCGATTTCTTGCCGGAAATACTCCGGAGGAAAGGGCTGAAAAAGCCTATAACACACAGGTATTTATTTCCAAAATCAAAACATGATGAGTAAAGAGCATTATCTGACCAAGTATAACCGTATTTTGTACTTTGTCTTGTATCGAACTAAGGTTTATTTACCAGATTCAAACCCTAAATTTATTCAGACTTTCACGAATCCGCATCAGGTATTTTTGCCGGTACCATATATCTTTGACCTTCAGAAGAATACTATTTGAATCAGCACCTTCCAACTGATCGAATTCATTTGTATTTCGTTTGAACTCGTCAAACAAAGAAAGTTCCATTTCATCGATCTGAGTGCTTAATTCTGTCAGTTTCAGTTCATCATGATCAAATTCCATCTCCATTAAAGCCTCGTTCACATCCATCATATCCATCAGAAAATCTTGTGATAAGGCATATTTATCACCTTCAGCCAGCATATCATGGAGTGACAAAACGTACTCAATACGCTTTAAAGGATCTGATAACACCTGATATGCCTTATTGTTAATGGTAGACAATTCTAATATCTCATCCTGCTTCTCCTGGCTTTCATTCACAAAGAAATCGGGATGAAAGCGTTTGCTCAGCTCATAGAATTTCTTCTTGACTAAGACATTGTCAATCTGAAAACTAAGGGGGAGATCATATAACTCGAAATAATTCACAGCAGGAATAGGTTTAAAAGATTTTAGGATTGGATGCAATACTCAAATGACGAATATCGGGTCTCGACATTAAACTCTTCAATAAGATTTGCTAAGTTCCCTCCTATGTCGCGATCACATCCGTGTTCATTTAAAAAAATAGTAATTTTAATACCCATGTCAATTGTCATCCCGATAGCTATCGGGAGTCAAATGTCAATTGATCACATGTTTAATTATATCATTTCCAAACACAAACACCATCAGCGTAACTAAAATCACGAATCCTACCATTTGGGCACGCTCCATAAACTTATCTCCCAGTGGCTTACCCTTCACCATTTCAATCAGAAGGAAGATTGCATGACCACCATCCAATGCAGGAATAGGCAATAAGTTCATTAAAGCTAAGGCCATAGAAAGTAATCCTACAAGGCTCCAGAACTTGACCCAGTCTACAGTTGCACCGAACATTGTAGCAATTCCTATTGGACCTATAAAAGCTTTATTCGCCTTAACCTGACCTGAAGCTACCTTGCCCAGACCTTTAGCATTATCCATGAATGAACCCCATGCTTTTGAAGCACCAACAGGCAATGACCCAATTAAACCATAATTTACAGTTTCAATAGGAATATTGAAATAAGGAGAAATATACACTCCTACAGTTCCATCTTCAGAAACCTGAGTGGGTAGGTCCATAGGTTGATTATTTCGAATTAGTGATATTGTAACTGTTTTATTCTTGTTGGCCTGAACCTCTGCTTTGAATTGATCATAAAAAGTTATAGCCTTATTATTTACAGCTAAAATACTATCCCCTTTTTGAAGCCCTGCTTTGGCTGCATTAGCACCCGGAGCAATCTGTACAATTCCAGACATTTTAACCCGAGGCTCTACAAATTGTCCAATTCCCAAATCTGAAACCATTTCCAGAATATCACCTGGAACCTGTATGGTTTTTATTTCAGAACCACGGGCAACGCTAAGTTCAGTATTTCCAAGTAATACCTTAGAGCTAGTCAGTTCATCGAAACGTACAACAGGCATTCCATTCACTGAGGTAATACGATCGCCTATTTGAAGGCCAATTTCTTTACCAATAAGCCCAGGAGATATCCCGTCAGGTAGTTTATCGTTCGGGATAAAGGTTTCTCCATTTTTAAGCGTAAGCATCCAGAAGATGAATATCCCCAGAACGATATTTACTGTAACACCTCCGAGCATGACAATCAGTCGCTGCCAAGCTGGTTTTGAACGGAATTCCCAGGGCTGCGGCGGACCAGCAAGCTGTTCCGAATCCATAGATTCATCGATCATACCTGAGATCTTTACATAACCTCCTAATGGAAGCCAGCCAATACCATATTCGCAACCTTTATAATTAAAGCGGAACAGCTTAAAACCCCATGCATCAAAAAACAAATAGAATTTTTCTACCCTGATACCAAAAGCACGAGCTGCAAAAAAGTGTCCTGCCTCGTGTAATATGATTAAAATTGATAATCCCAATAACAGCTGACCTGTCATTACTAATCCATCCATACCTGTTCTTTATATATTGTTTAAACTCTAATATTTATTATTTGTTACTAATTCTTGCGCGTAAATACGAGTTGCCCTGTCTGTTTCGATATAATCGTCCAGCAAAGGATCTGCAATAAACGAAATTTTGCTCATGCATTTTTCAATAACATCACTCATCTGCAAGAATCCTAAACGTTCTTTCAAAAATTCTGCCACAACCACTTCATTTGCTGCATTAATCACACATGGCATATTTCCACCCGCATTTAATGCATCAAAAGCTAGTCCAAGGTTTCTAAACGTCTTTTTGTCAGCCTGCTCAAAGCTCAAGTTGGGATAATCTAAAAAGTTAAATCTTGGAAAGGTATTTTCTATCCTTTCGGGATAGGCCAAAGCATATTGTATTGGCAATTTCATATCAGGCAGACCCATCTGGGCTTTCATTGACCCATCTCTGAACTGAACAATGGAATGCACAATTGACTGTGGATGAACGATCACATCAATCTGGGAAACATCCAAATCAAAAAGCCATTTCGCCTCAATCACTTCCAAACCTTTATTCATTAAACTTGCTGAATCGATGGTAATTTTCTCACCCATCACCCAATTAGGATGCTTAAGGGCCTCTTTTCTGCTGATAGTAGATAGAAAATCAACATCTCTGCCTCTGAATGGCCCGCCTGAGGCAGTTAAATAAATTTTCTCAATCGGATTATGCTCCTCACCTACAAGACATTGAAAAATAGCAGAATGTTCAGAGTCAACGGGCAGAATCTTAACCCCATGCTCTTTTGCAAGTCTGTTTACAAGTTCACCTGCAACTACCAGAGTCTCCTTATTAGCTAAAGCAATATCTTTTCCAGCCTTAATTGCTGCAAGCGTAGGAATCAAGCCGGCAAAACCTACCATTGCTGTTAAAACAAGCGAAATCTCGGGGTGATAAAGAACTTCACAAAGCTCGTTTATACCACATAAAACTTTCGTTTCGCTTGAACTTAAGGCATTTCTAACCTCTGCTAATTTAGCCTCATTGGTTAAAATAACATAGGCTGGTTTGAACTCTAATGCTTGTTTGATTAATAAATCTGCATTATTATTCGCAGTAAGCACAAATACTTTGAAACGTTCCGGATTTTGGCGGATCACTTCAAGTGCCTGAGTACCTATACTTCCGGTTGAACCCAGAATAGCAATGCTTTTCAGATTAAATTCTTCGCCAAAATTATTTCCCATCAAACAAAATCGATTTATAGTTTAATCCTGAATTTCAGGAATTGGTTAAACTTATTAATTTTTTTAAAGATCCTCAGTTATCTTTTGATCCATTTATTCAATTCATCAGCGATATGTCTGTCATTTGACAAACGAGGAACTTTATTCTGTCCACCCAGCTTTCCCTGACTCTTCATGTAATTTATAAAAGCATCTTTCTGCATCTCATGCATCAGCAATGGACGCAGAATTTTACCCTCAATCAAATCATAGTAATAGACATTTTTTTTCTGTAGCACCTGATCAACTTTCAAACTGAAGCTAGTCATATCTTTAGGAGGGCGCGCAAATTCAACATACCATTCATGATAAGGCAATTCTCCTGCTTGCGTACTCACCTGTGGAGCCACTGTAAATTCGGTAATCTCTACACCCTCTTCGCTGGCTACTGATAAGATGGAAAATTCAACTTCTTCACCAATCACATGTTCACCAAAAGCAGAAATAAAATGTTTTATCCTTCCCGAGACCACAATCCGATAGGGTTCTTTAGAAACAAATTTTACCGTATCTCCAATGCTATACCCCCACAAACCGGCATTGGTATTTAGGATAATCGCGTAATTTTTATTCAATTCCACTTGCTCTAGCGATATCCTGCTTGGAGTATCATTAAAATATTCGTCAGTTGGAATAAATTCATAAAAAATTCCTGCATCCACTAATAAAAGCAAGCCTTTTTCTTTCTGAGAATCCTGAAATGCAATAAAACCTTCGGATGCTGGATAGGTTTCAATAGAGTCGACCTTTCTACCTATAGTTTCTTCCAAACGGGCTCTATACGGTTCGAAATTAACCCCTCCATACACAAAAAGCGAGAAATTCTTAAAGATATCACCTATTTTCTTTCCTCCGGACAGGGTGTTTAAGCGATCAAAATACATCTGTACCCATGGTGGAATACCCGAAATAAGACGCATGTCTTCATTGATTGTTTCTGCTACTATGGCATCTACTTTATCTTCCCAATCTTCTATACAATTGGTCTGATAAGATGGCAAACGGTTTTTCTGAAGATAGCTTGGAACATGATTTGCAACGATACCTGAAAGTCGTCCTGTATTTATTCCATGATTTTTACCAAGTATCGGGCTACCCTGCAAAAAAATAAGTCGTCCATCAATAAAGTTTGACTTACCTGTTTCATGAATGTATGAAAATAAAGCATTCCGGGCGGCCTTAATATGCTCAGGCATAGACTCATTAGATATTGGAATATATTTTACACCAGAAGTTGTTCCAGAAGTTTTAGCAAGATATAAAGGCTTTCCAGGCCATAGAACGTTTTCTTCGCCATTGACAACTCTGTCTATGTAGGGCCTGAGCTCTTCGTAGTCTGCAATCGGGACATTTTTCTTAAAATCTTCGTAAGTGTTGATCTCTGTAAATAGATGATCTTTACCAAAGGAAGTGTCTTTTGCCTGCATAATCAGCTTGCTAAAAACACTTTGCTGCGCAGCTAAAGGGTTATTTTTCCATTTATTGATTTGCTTTACAGCAAAGGCTGCCAAAGGTTTTGCTATAAAAGACTTAATTCCCATTATTATCCTCCGGATCATTTAGCATGATTTCTTCCTCATCGGTATAACTATTAACCAGATGACGATATGCTATGATCAGAATCAAGCTTGAAAAAGGTACTGTGAATAATAATCCAACGAACAGAGCCATAGCACCCAAAATATTAAGGCCAAGCATCACCAAAAACAATAAACTGACAAACCAAAAATGGCCTTTAGTAATGGCCCAGCTTTGACTGATCGATTCTGAAGATCCTGATTCCTGATCAACAATGAAGCATACCACAAAACACAACCTGATGGTTAAAAAAATGATTGGTATTGCAATAAATATAAAAACAGGTAAAAGATCCCAGCTAAAAGGATTACTGGTATCGATTTCTGGAGAGTTGATAAAGTAAATAGAACTGATAATGGCAATAACAAAAACCAAGATCAGTCCGATGATAAGTTTTACGATCAAAAAATTGATTGCTTTAACCAGGTTTGGTATAAAATCAGGAAACTCGGGGTTGGTATCATCATCAATAAGTTTAAAAAAAACCTGATAGAAAGCTACCGTAAAGAACGCATCAAATAGACTTAAAATAACATTTTGAAGTAATACACCTGTACCGCTCGTGCCACCGAAGATAGTAGTTAACAAAGCAGTTATAAAAAGGATGAACAGAAACTGGACTACAGTAAATCCAAGTAGAATCCAGATATTCCTTTTCGCAAGCTCCCAGGCATCCGACAAAATTACACTCACCGACATCCGCTTATCCATATATTAATGTAGTCTTAAAATAATTCTTTTCCATAAATCTTGCATAAAACCAAGGCCGTATGCACTTAGCTGTACGAAAGATGCAGCAATACTCAAAAATGCAACTTTTGCTGATTTGTTTATGTTCCAAGAGTGAAAAAATATCAACAAAATATAGATTGCCAACAATGTATTGCATAAGTCTGCCAAAGGATGATTAAAAACGTTAAAAATCAAACTCAGACCTAAAAAAAGTGTAAATAATGATGGAAAAAAATGGACAACTTTTAGTTCTGAAGGAAAGTGTTTATAAATATTAATTCTTGCCCTACCAAAGAAATGCAGCTGCTTATAGAATTGGATAAGATCGGTACGGCGTTTGTGATAAACAATGGCATCAGGGATAAGTCCGATCTTAAATCCCATGGAATGGATCCGGATACTAAATTCTATATCCTCTCCTAATCTTGTCAGTAAAAATCCGCCGGTACGCTCCCAAACCTCTCTGGAAATTCCCATATTAAAACTTCTTGGATGAAATTGACCGATATGTTTTTTATTTCCTCTAATCCCTCCAGTTGTAAATGGTGAAGTCATGGAGTAGCTGATTGCCTTCTGAATTGCTGTGAAAGATGAGTGAGCACCATCGGGGCCGCCATAAGCATCCAGCTGATGTTCAAGCAGGTAGTTCTTTACTATTTCGAGATAATCAATCGGAATCAGGCAATCGGAATCGAAAACTACGAAATAATCTCCTTTGGCGTGTTCAAAGCCAAAATTTCTAGCAAAACCCTGGCCAGCATTTTCTTTATAATAATAACTAATCGCTAATTTATCAGCATAACTATCTACAATTTGCTTTGCACTAATTTTTGAACCATCCTCAATCACTAACACTTCAAACTGAAGATAAGTTTGCTGCGTTAGGGTGTAAAGCAGTTCATCAATCTCCAGAGGACGGTTATAAAGTGGGATAATGATTGAAAAAAACATGACAAATTATTTTTTTAGGATACTGCGGAAAATTATCTGGCCTTAGAATTTTACAAATCGGAAATTATACTGTTTTTTCGATCTGATACGTATTTCGTTCGGGCGAATTTCTGGAAACCAGCTCTGCTATAAAACCGGTTAAAAACAGCTGAAAACCTACAATTATAGCTACAAGGGCAATATAAAATAATGGCTGATCAACCACTTCACGGGTATACCGTATATGCATGGTTATATGATACAGTTTTTCAATGATGATCCATAAAGCCATAATGGTACCTATAAGAAAGCTCAATGCCCCTATTGTGCCGAAAAAGTGCATCGGACGTTTTGCAAACTTACCAACAAAAAATATAGATAGCAGATCAAGAAATCCATTGATAAATCGACTAAACCCGAATTTGGTGGTTCCGTATTTACGGGCACGATGTTCAACTACCTGTTCTCCAATTTTTTTGAATCCGGCCCATTTTGCAATTACAGGAATATAACGGTGCATTTCACCGTAAACTTCTATACTTTTCACTACCTCCTTACGGTAAGCTTTCAGGCCACAGTTAAAGTCATGCAGATTATGTATACCCGACATGCGACGGGTTACTAAATTAAATAACTTGGTGGGTATAGTTTTACTCAAAGGATCATGGCGCTTTTGTTTCCATCCAGACACCAGATCAAATTTTTCTTCATTAATCCTTCTGTAAAGTTCAGGAATTTCATCTGGACTATCCTGAAGATCAGCATCCATAGTAATAACAACATTGCCCTGACAAGCCTCAAAGCCAACATTTAATGCGGCCGACTTACCATAGTTACGGCGAAACTTAATACCAACAATACAAGTATTCTGAGATTTCAATTGCTCAATTACTTGCCATGAATCATCACTACTTCCATCGTCAACCAGAATAATTTCATAACTGAATGCATGATCGTTCATTACCCGGCTAATCCAGCTACAGAGCTCGGGCAACGATTCTGCTTCATTATATAAGGGAACAACTACAGATATATCCATTTTAGATTGGAGATGTGAGATATGAGATGTGAGATGTGAGATGTGAGATATGAGATGTGAGATTAAAGATTAAAGATTAAACCATGCAAATTTGATCAATAAAATTGATAAAATCTGCACGCTTTTAATTTCTAGCTCATTCTTGCTCTTCTTCATCAATTGAAGCAAAAACAGGTTCTTCTTTCTTAAATATCGCAGCAAAAATTAGGGACATCACAAACTGCACAAGTACTGCAGTTCCTATATTTTTGAAAAACTGCATTGGAGTAGGATCATATTGAGCCTTGATACCTTCAGACTGTTGACTTATAGCTTCATCAATCTGATCCTGATTCATTCCCATATTCTCTAGGGTAGAGGTCATCCCTGCTTCCATATAACCAGAGACCTTTTCATAAGCATTGGGTTCAACGAATTTATAAAATGTATAGTTTGCCACCGAATAAAGAATACCTGCGATAAAAGCCATTAAAAAAATACCTTTTAAAGCTTCTCTGAAATTCCAAATACCACCTATTTTTTTCCTCAGGTCAAGTGTAAAAAAAACATAAATCACCAATGAAATAACAAGAGTGGCAATTCCAAAAGAAATGGAACCTAAAAGGGATGGAAACATATAAAATGTCACAACCCCTATTGCAGTAGACAGGATGCCGATTGTTATGCCATTGGTACTTGCGGCTTTGTTTAAATTTTGTAAGGATAAATCCATAATTGTTTAATTTAGTTTTGATTATTAAAAGATATCAGTAAGGCATAAACAGCAGAATCAAAATCAGGATTCTCACTATATTTAATAAATTCATTGAAATCTTCATCTGCTGGATCTGGATCTCTAAAAAAACCGATCATTGGATAAAATAATTCTTTTAATTCTGAATCTTCAGCAAGTGTGGAGCTAACGCGGGCAACTTCTTTCAAACTACTTTCAACCAATATCTGATTCGCTATAACCTCTTCATAAATTCGGTGTTCATCCTGAAACTCATCCTCGTCTACCAATAAAAACTCACGAAGAAAATCGCTTAACTCGGGTTCAATTTCTTCATCCCGGCATTCCTGCAAATACAGCAAAAGGTTTAAAATTTCTGTCCCTCGGTCAATCGTTTTTTCCTCGATCTTCTCCCATTCAGGTGAATCAAGATAACCTTCTTCAAGCTTACGTACATCTTCATTAAAAAAATTGATCAGTAATAGATCAAAGAACAATTCTCGTAATGGCTCAAAAAGAGAATGATCGTCAAAAGCAGCATCAAAAGAAGCAACTTTATCAAGATAAGCCTTTTCTGCACTAAAAACATCAACAAGAATCTGAGAAAAAGCCTCATGATCCTGATTATTAACAGAAGCGAACTGCCCTAATGCAGACAGCATTGCTTCTTTTATACTTTTATTCATGCTAATTTTTATGATAAAATATATTGGTCATTGTTACAAACAAGCTTAACTTTTCCTGTTAATTTTTGGCCTATGAATGGAGAATTTGATGATTTCGACTTATTTGTCTCCTCGTTCAATATCCATTCTTCTGACGGGTTATAGAGTATAAAATTAGCAGAATTTCCAACTTCCAAACCAGGAATTGAGAGCCCCAATACGTTTCTTGGTCCGATTACCAGCTTATCCAATATCAATTCTGGACTTAAGCCGACTTTCAAAGCAATAGGAAGTACTGTTTGCAAGCCTATGATTCCAAATGCAGCGATCTCAAATTCCACATTCTTAAACTCAATTTCATGAGGAGTATGCTGAGAAACTATGGCATCGACCGTGCCGTCTTTTAACCCTGCAATCAATGCCTTTTGGTCTGCCTTGGTGCGTAGTGGCGGCTTTACTTTGTAGTGGCTATCAAAGCCTTCCAGTTCGTCGTCGGTAAGAACCAAATGATGTGCTGCCACATCACAAGTAACTTTAACTCCTGCTTTTTTTGCATTTCTAATCAGATCGATACTTCTGGCTGTACTTATTGTGCTAAAATGTATTCTGGATTCATTATATTCTGCCAGGTAAAGATCGCGTGACACCATCAATTCTTCGGCAAGTGAAGGATTACCTTTCATGCCCAGAAAAGTACTCATTACCCCTTCATTCATTTTTCCCTTTGCAGCAATATCCTGATCTTCTGCATATGAAAAAACCAATCCATTGAAAGATTTTGTGTACAATAAAGCTCTACTCATGAGGCCAGCATTGGTAAGAGGCCTGTTTCCATCCGAAAATGCAATGGCACCCGAACGCTGCATGTCAAACATTTCTGCCATTTCTTTTCCTTCCCGGTTATGAGTGATACAACCTATGGGTAAGATATCAACCAAGGTGTTTTGGGATTTATTGACTAGGTATGAAACTTCGGCCTTGGAATGAATAGGAGGTTGAGTATTTGGCATAAGAGCTACTGCGGTAAATCCCCCAGCAACTGCAGCGCTGCATCCACTATCAATATCTTCCTTTGTTTCCAATCCCGGCTCGCCAAAATTAACGTTAATATCAAGAAACCCGGGCGAAAGAAACTGCCCCTTTCCAGAGATAATTACAGTTTTGCTATTCGGTGAAGTGATCTTATTTCCTATTTCAGAGATCTTACCATCGATAATCAATACATCTGCTAGCTTTCCATTAAAAGGACTGTTTGGATGCAGAATTGTGGCAGATTGGATTAATAAGTTTTTCAATTGTTTAGTGGTTTTAGTGGTAGTTTATTGTAAAAACGGATCAGTAAAATTTCTGCGGCAAAAAATAAAAGAGCTAATATCAGACAAACTTTCCATAATGAACTACCCTGATTAACAGATTTTATCATACTCCCCATCGAGCCAACTTCAGGATCTAGAAGATCAATTCTCTTTCCAACGAAATTATGCTTCAGCTCTTTATCACTTGCATACGACATATCCGATTCAGATCCTGCATCATTGAATGACAGAATGGAAATCAGACTATCGTTCTTCAGCAACTGATAGTTACCCACCTGTTTGATTTGATCAGCGATGTAAATTTGCGATAAATTTCCATATTGTCTAAGATCTGGAATTGCCTCGAACTTATCTTTCCTTAATTTAAGATTTTGATTTGGATTTAAGGTTATTTTTGGAAATTCTATCATTTGCTGGGAATTTAATTGATAGAATAGATTCTGAGATCTGATCGATAAAAGTGCCGCCTGATACATGATTGGAACAAATATTGAATGTATGGCAAAATTACTTGATTCAGTTTTCAAAGGCACCGCCGACAAATAAACTTTTCCATTTCCGAAGCCATATTCGCTTAAAAAGGTAACATTCCCTGGAAGTTCAAGCAAATTTTGTCGTTTCGTACTGCTCAAAGAGGTATAGCGCAAATATCTTTTCACAACTGGAAGATCCATTTTCTGAGGAATATTTTCAAAAACACCTTTATAAACAGGATGCTGCAGATTGATTACTGATACTCTGTTTGCAGAGCTTATCACCTCTAATGGCAGATCAGTACCTACAAATTGGAGGAACTTCTTTAAGGCTAATTGATCATTGTTTAGATCAGGAAACACCATAATATTTCCTCCGCGCTTGCAATATGCTTGAAGCTGCTGCGAAAGCCCCTCACTAATATCAGGAAGCTCATTCAAAATAACCAGCGGGTAAGAATCCAGACTTGAATAGTTTAAACTACCAGACGACGAGTTTTTCAAAGAAAAAAACGGATCAGAACCAAACACGGAATTTAAATACTCATTTTCTGCACCTCCATTCACTACTAGTACAGGCAAAACTTGCTGCACGTTAAAGCTGAAGTAAAATTTATCGTCAAATACAACCGGATAATCTGTTATTTCAAGCTCAGCATTTTGCCAACCTCTTTTTAAACCGCTAAAAGATAAGGTATCTGTTGCGCTTGATCGTGCTTTTACCGTAATACTACCGATTGCTTTTTGTTCTTTATTAATGTACAATTTAATTGGAATGCTAGTAGCTTCTTGGTCCGAATTATTTTTAAGTTTGACGATAAGTTGTTCAGAATCAGATGGCTTATGAATTGCAGAACTGAACCAAAGTGAATCAACAGAAACATTAGGCTGGTGATTCGACTTTAAGCGAACAAGCCGTATGGCAGTTGAACTATCTGAAAGAACCGGCTTAAAAGACAGTAAATTATTCTGAAAATCAGAAATTATATAAATAGTCTTGGGTGAGTTTGGCTCCTTCAAAAAAACATCATTTTGCCTACTGATAATTTGTTGGAGATCCCTTCTAGATGCACTTATTTCCACTTCATCTACGGCACGCTGAAACTCCTCTAAATTCAGCAATCGTTGATATCTACCTTCAAAATCATTGGTAAGGAGTTGAAATTTATCATTCAGGCTATAGGCTGAAGCAATCTCTTTTGCTCTTCTTTTTGCCTCATCAAGCAGAGTTCCTTCCTTATTCAGCGTTTCCATGCTGAATGAATTATCAATAAAAATACTGAGAGCCTGATTTTGAGAACCCTTATTCTGCAAGGGAGCAGGAATATATGGCCTTGCAAATGCCAGAACTAGGAACGTTAGTCCTAGTATTCTTGCCACAAGTATCAATCGGTCTTTAAGATGCTGTCTGGAAGAAGTCTGTATCTGAATATTCTTTAAAAAACGAACATTGCTGAAGTATACTTTTTTAAATTTTCGGAAATTAAAAAGATGAATAATGACTGGAATGGCGATAGTCAGGAGGGCAAATAAAAATCCGGGGGATAGGAATCTCATTAAGATTCAAAATTAATGATAATTAATTAAATTTAAAGAAGAAATAGTAGTTAGTAATTAGTAGTTAGTAGTTAGATATAAAGTGCTAAACTGAAACCAGCAGCATTTTATAAGATGACAGATAAAAAGAAACAGGACCCAGGAATAAAGATAAGGAAGTTTTTTGCCTTGAAATGACCAGTATTCATTCTTTCTAACCAACTAACCACCTAACCAACTAACTACTTTTTAAGTATTGAGATTAGAGTATTTGGAAATTATTTTTTATTAATAAAAGTGCGAATTATGAATTACGGATTACGAAGTATGAATTACGAATTATGAATTACGGATTACGAATTATGAATTACGGATTATGAATTACGGATTACGAAGTACTAACTAACCAACTATTTAACTAACCATCTAACTACTAATTACTAACTACTAATTACTAACTACTAACCACTAATTACTAACTACTACTTTAAAATTTCATATTCCCATATCCTATCCGTATATTTGCATGCCTCCCAAGCTATTTGGGCCAAAAATTATGAATTTAGTTTTCACACATCACGTACATTTCCATCATCGCTTTGCGGCGATGTAATCATATATACGTTTCTACGTGAAACTGTTTCTTAATAATTTTTTGGTCTGATTAAAACATATACTTTGAAAACTCTTAAAATAGCTATCCAGAAATCTGGTAGATTAAACGAAAAATCGGTTGAACTTCTTAAAAATTGCGGCCTAAGCTTCGAAAATTATAAAAGTTCCCTCATTTCAAACGTTTCCAATTTCCCGCTTGAAATACTTTTTCTTCGCGATGATGATATCCCTGAATATGTTCAGGATGGAATTGCAGACCTTGGAATTGTTGGAGAAAACGTGATCAGTGAAACAGGTGTAGATGTGAGCTTCTTGCAAATGCTGGGCTTTGGCAAATGCACGCTTAAATTGGCAGTACAAACACATAGCGCCATTGAAAATATAGCCGATCTGAACGGAAAGTCAATTGCAACCTCTTATCCTGTAATCCTGAAAAATTTCCTAGATGATAACAACATCAATGCTGATATCAGAACAATTTCGGGATCAGTTGAAATTGCTCCGGGACTTGGATTAAGCGATGCTATATTTGATATTGTTTCAACCGGTGGTACACTGAAAAGTAACGGACTAAAGCCTTTTGCTGAAGTGATGAAGTCGGAAGCTGTGTTAATTGGACGAAATGGCATTGAGAATGAACCACTGATCATTGAACTCATCCAGCGAATACAGTCTGTGTTACGCGCAAAAGAAACCAAATATGTGGTTCTGAATGTTGAAGTAAAAAACATTGATCAGATCTTATCACTGTTGCCGGGAGTTAAAAGTCCTACGGTAGTTCCACTGGCAGAAGAAGGTTGGGTTGCGATACATACGGTAATACCAGAGCGTGATTTCTGGGAAAAAATCAGTCTTTTGAAAGGTGCAGGAGCACAAGGAATCGTGGTCATGCCAATTGAAAAGATCATCTTATAGTCAGATTTAAAAAATCGCCATGTTAAAAGTCTATAATTTTAAGGATCTGAATCGAAAAGGAATTGAAGACCTATGTCGACGCAATGTTGATCCAAATAATACTATCCGAAGTACTGTTGCAGAGATCATTGATCAGGTTAAGCAGAAAGGTGATGAAGCATTAATAGCTTATGCTGAGAAGTTTGATGGAATTGTACTCCAAACGCTTTTCCTGGATAAAAAGGAAATTAAAACTATTGCCGCTACGGTAGGAGAAGCTGAAAAAAATGCAATAAAACTGGCTTATACTAATATCCGAAAGTTTCATGAAACTCAGCTCCGTGCCGAAGAAAAAACTGAGACTACTAAAGGAGTTATTTGCTGGCGAGAATATAGAGCCATTGAAAAAGTAGGTCTCTATATCCCTGGAGGAACAGCTGTATTGCCTAGCACATTTTTAATGCTTGGTGTACCTGCAATACTTGCTGGCTGTAAACAAATCATAGTTTGTTCGCCTCCTCAAAAAGATGGAAAAGTGAATGCTTATTTGGCATACTGTGCTGAGTTATTAGGTATTGAACGCATTTATCTTGCAGGGGGAGCTCAAGCAATTGCTGCTATGGCCTATGGCACAGAGAGTATTCAGAAAGTTGATAAAATATTTGGTCCCGGCAATCAATACGTAACTAAAGCTAAAACAATAATTCAATCTGAAAGTCAGACTGCCATTGATATGCCGGCCGGACCATCAGAAGTGCTCATCATTGCAGATGATTCTGCTAATCCTGAGTATGTTGCAGCCGATCTATTAGCTCAGGCAGAACACGGAATTGATAGTCAGGCAATATTGGTTTCTGATTCAAAAAGGATCATAGATGAAACTTCGGCTGAACTAAAAAAACAATTAGCTCTACTTCCACGGGCAGAGATTGCCGCAAAAGCACTAGAGAACTCTTATGCCATTCAATGTTCTAACCTTTTGGAAGCAATGGCATTCAGTAATATCTACGCTCCTGAACATTTGATCCTGGCAACAGACCAATGGGAAGCTATTAGTCCAGATATTAGTAATGCAGGCTCTGTGTTTCTGGGACATCTAACACCAGAAAGTGCAGGTGATTATGCTTCAGGTACCAATCATACATTACCGACCAGTTCATATGCCCGAGCTTATTCAGGTGTTTCGGTTGATTCTTTCATCAAAAAGATCACCTTCCAGCATATCAGCAAAGAAGGAATAAGAAACCTGGGGCCTACAGTAGAAATATTAGCATCTTTAGAAGGATTACAGGCTCATAAAAATGCCGTTAGTGTACGCCTGAAAAACAATCAGGCTTAATAAAATAAGAATTTGTAAGGATAAAAATTAAAATACGATGTTCAACCTACAGAATTTACTTCGTAAAAACATAAAAGAACTTATACCCTATTCATCAGCAAGGGATGAGTTTAAAGGAGAAGCCTCAGTTTATCTGGATGCCAACGAGAATTCGTATGGATCTCCTTTGAATGAAAGCTTTAACCGTTATCCTGATCCATTACAGTTTAAGGTTAAAAAACGCCTTTCAGAAATCAAAGGGGTTCCTCCCCAAAATATATTTTTAGGAAATGGAAGCGATGAAGCAATCGATATTCTCTTCCGTGCATTCTGCAATCCCGGATCAGATAATGTCATAACAGTACCTCCAACGTATGGAATGTATGAGGTTTCAGCCAATATCAATGATGTGGAAGTCCGCAAGATTAAGCTAAAAACTGACTTTCAGCCCAATATGGAGGGTATTGCAGAGGCTATTGATGAGCATACCAAAATCATTTTCATCTGCTCCCCCAATAATCCTACAGGCAACTCAATCAATAGGGATGATATTGAAACCATACTGGCAAACTTTAACGGTCTTGTGGTAATTGATGAGGCATACATTAATTATAGTAGGCAAAAAACATTTATTCAGGAACTAACAGAATATTCAAATCTGGTCGTATTGCAAACCTTATCAAAAGCATGGGGATTAGCCGGATTACGTATTGGAATGGCCTTTGCGAGTGAAGAGATCATTGAGATTTTCAATAAGGTTAAACCACCTTATAATATTAATGAAGCTTCACAGGCACTCGCCCTCCAAGCCTTGCAAAATGTAGAACAAGTAAATAACTGGATAAAAGAAACTGTTGCAGAGCGTGAAAAACTAAAATTAGAATTAAATACCCTGGAATCAGTTTTAACTATTTACCCCTCTGACGCTAATTTCATCCTGGTAAAAACCATTCAGCCTAAAGAGATTTACCAATTTATGGTCAACAAAGGTATCATTGTAAGGGATCGTTCAAAAGTTGAACTATGTGAAGGATGTCTTCGAATAACAATTGGAACACCCCATGAAAATGAGTTATTAATTGAAGCATTTAAAAATTTCGAGGAGTTAAATAAGATATGAAAAAGGTATTATTTATAGATCGCGATGGAACTATTATCGTTGAACCACCTGAAGATTTTCAGGTAGACAGCCTAGAGAAACTGGAATTCCTTCCTTTGGCAATATCTTCATTAAAAAGACTTCAGGATTTTGGATATGAACTGGTTATGGTAACTAATCAGGATGGTCGCGGCACCAGCAGCTTCCCTGAAGAAGATTTTCAGAAACCGCATCAAAAAATGCTGGATATCCTGAATAAGGAGGGAATTTCATTTGCAGAAATATTCGTTGATGATTCATTTCCAGAAGCAAACAGTCCAAATCGTAAACCAAATACCGGATTATTAACTAATTACCTAATTTCAAATCTGATTGATCTGTATAACTCTTTTACCATTGGCGACAGGGAGACAGATATCCAATTAGCCATTAATTTAGGCTGCAAGTCCATTTTCTATTCAGATCAGCCACATGAAAAAGCGGCTTTGAGCAGTAAAAACTGGTTGGAAATTTCAAATTTCCTGACTACAAAAAAAGACCGAATCGTTGAGCTAGAAAGGAACACTAAAGAAACTAAAATCAAATTAAGCCTAAATCTAGATGGCAGAGGAGAACACAGCATTGATACTGGATTAAAATTTTATGACCATATGCTTGATCAGCTTGCCAAACATTCGGGCGTTGATTTGGTTTTAAAGGTTGATGGTGATCTGGAGATTGATGAGCATCATACTATCGAAGACAGTGCGATTGCATTAGGAAAAGCGTTTAAACAAGCATTGGGTGATAAGCGCGGAATTGAGCGTTACGGATTCTTATTGCCTATGGATGAGACTTTGGTACAATGTGCCATTGATTTTTCTGACCGGGCTTATTTTATTTATGAAGGTAAATTCGAGCGTGAGTATGTTGGCGATTTCCCGACAGAAATGTTTGAACATTGGATGAAATCTTTCTCAGAACATGCTGGAATGAACTTAAACTTAAAGATCATTGATGGAAACAATACACATCACATGATTGAAGCAAGCTTTAAGGCCCTTGCAAAATGTATAAAACAAGCCATACAAATAACCGGAACTGAACTACCCAGTACCAAAGGAGTATTATGATTGGAATAGTATATTACGGTGCCGGCAATATATTTTCACTAACTGCTGCTTTAGATCGCCTTGGCTTAAGCTATGGAATGATTAAAACTGCGGCTGATTTTGAAAAATACGACCGGTATATTATCCCAGGCGTAGGGCATGCGGGTTCTGCAATGCAGAAACTGAATGACTCCGGCCTTGTTTCATCAATCATTAAATTAAAAAAACCAGTACTCGGTATCTGTGTAGGAATGCAACTCTTAACCAAACATTCTGAAGAGGGCGACTCCCTCTTAACAGATATTATTCCGCTTGACACCAAGCTTTTTAGTGAAATATTAAATGTTAAGGTGCCTCATACCGGATGGAATAAGGTTATTCAAAATAAGGGCACACTTTTATTCAGCAACATACCCCTGGGTTCACATTTTTATTTCGTGCACTCTTATTTTATAGAATTTAATTCTAATTTTACTATCGCTTTAGCAGAATACGGAATTAAATTCTCTGCAGTTATACAAAAAGATAATTTTTACGGAGTTCAGTTCCACCCAGAAAAATCCGGACTTGCCGGGGAACAATTATTGAAAAATTTTGCACACTTAGCATAAGCCCATGTATATTATTCCAGCAATTGATATTTTAAATGGTAAAGTTGTTCGCTTGCGCGAAGGTGATTACGATCAGATTACCTCTTATGATGTAACTCTAGAAGAGATGATCGATAAATATCAGTCGAACGGTACCGAAATCATACACATTATAGATTTGAACGGTGCAAAAGGAGATTTTAGCAATCAAAAATTTCTATTTGATATGATCAAGAAGACTGATATTAAAGTTCAGTATGGCGGAGGAGTAAGAAGTATTGAAAAAGTAAAAGAACTGATCGATTCAGGTATTCACCGTGTAATTGTAGGTACTCAAGCGCTGACTAATAACAATTTTCTTGCAGAATTAAGTCTGGAAATTTGCGGAAAAGAAAAATGCCAGGACCAGGTTGTGGTTGCTATTGACGTACTCGATGAAGTGATCAAATATTCAGGATGGATGGAGAGTTCTCCTATAAAACTGATGGACTACGTTGATAAATGCCTGAACCTTGGATTTTTTCGCTTTTTATGTACAGATATCGATAAAGATGGAAAACTAGGTGGTGCCGGTGTTAACCTATATAAGAAGCTTTTAGAACATTCACCTTTCATTAAACTGATTGCCTCAGGAGGAGTAAGCTCTATGAAAGATATTGACGATTTGCAAAAGATAAAGGTTGAGTCTTGTGTGGTTGGAAAAGCGATTTATGAAGGTAAAATCTCAATTGAAGAGGTCAAAGACTGGAATTTAAAAGCCCTGATCAGTTTCTAATACCAGCCTGATAAAAAGACATTGTTATCAACTATTCAACAATACCTGCAGAACTCAGAAAAAATAATTCTGAATGCTGACAAAAATTGACAAAAAGGTTTGAATACATTATCAAAAATACAACTGTCTGATAATCTGCCTGGAAATGAACTTGCAAAAAGAATCATTCCTTGTTTAGATGTTAAAGACGGGCGTACAGTAAAAGGCGTTAATTTTGTTGCATTACGCGATGCTGGTGATCCTGTTGAACTGGCATACCAGTATTCAGGCCAGGGTGCTGATGAATTAGTATTCCTTGATATAACTGCCACGCATGAAAGGCGCAAAACAATGGTTGAGCTTGTTCGGTCTGTTGCTCGGCAAATAAATATTCCTTTTACCATTGGCGGAGGTATAAATGAGATAGCTGATGCTGATATTTTACTAAATTCGGGTGCAGACAAGATCTCGGTAAATTCTGCGGTAGTTAGGAACCCTGGATTTATTGATGAACTGGCACTAGCCTTTGGGAAACAATTTGTTGTTGTAGCCATCGATACCAAATATATAAATGGTAAAAATTACGTTCATCTGAACGGAGGAAGAATTGCTACTGACATTGAAACAGAACACTGGATCAAAGAAGCAGAGGAAAGAGGTGCCGGAGAGATTCTACTGACCTCTATGGACCATGATGGTACTAAAGCAGGTTTTGACAACGGCTTATTGAAAAAAATAAATGATACGATCAGTATTCCACTGATTGCATCTGGTGGAGCTGGCACTGTGCAGCACTTTGTAGATCTTTTCAAAATGACCAATGTTGATGCAGCTCTTGCTGCTTCAGTTTTCCATTATGGTGAGATCTTGATTCCGGATCTTAAGAATATATTAAATCAAAATAATATTGAGGTTAGGTTATAATCTCTAAAAACAAAAGAAATGACAATTGATTTTAACAAAAGTGAAGGTCTGGTACCCGCGGTAATTCAGGATGAAAAAACACTTGAGGTGCTGATGTTGGGATATATGAATTCAGAAGCTTATGAAAAGACAGTATCTGAAGGCAAAGTCACCTTTTATTCAAGAACTAAAAACCGACTCTGGACTAAGGGCGAAGAAAGCGGTAATTTCCTTCATGTTGTTTCAATTAAAGAAGACTGCGATAATGACACCTTACTGATCAGGGTGAATCCGGTGGGCCCAACTTGTCATAATGGTAGCAGAAGTTGTTTCGACACCAATTATAACCAGAATTTTATTTTCGAACTAGAAAAAATCATTGAGGATCGCTATGCGAATCCACAAGAAGGGTCTTATGTGAATAAGCTCCGTGAAAAAGGCATCAATAAGATTGCACAGAAAGTTGGGGAGGAAGGTGTTGAGACCGTAATTGCAGCATTGAACGAAACAGAAAATGATTTTATCAATGAAGCATCCGACCTGATGTTTCACTTATTGGTTTTAATGAGAGAAAAGAACGTTAGTTTATCAACCATTGCCCAAAATCTGGAGAACAGACACTCCGGGAAATAATATTAACTGTTTCAGATTATCATGACTGATTGAAATAGAATGATCCAGATTCAAAATACTGCAACCCTATCCGGTCATCAAAACCCAATCTACACGGTAGAAAACTCGCAGAAAAAAGGTATATTTTTTACTGCCGGCAATGATAAAGGGGTAGTTGAGTGGAGCTCAGAGACACCCGGTTTTATAAAAGTGCTGTTCCCTGTAATTTCATCTGTTTATTCGTTGCATAGCCCTATTTCGGTGCCTCTGCTTCTTGCCGGTGAGCGCAACGGACAGGTTGATGTATTTAATTTTGAAGAACAAAGAATCAGTACCGTTTTGCATTTTCATAAGCTTCCTGTTTTTGACATCAAATCAGTTGCTTCAAAAAACGAAGTATTACTTTCGTCAGAAGATGGATCAGTTTCAGTTTGGGATCTTACTGATTTAAAAATGCTATATAGTTTCAAAGTTGCCGATGCAGCTGCAAGGGTGATCACTATCAGTCAAGATGAAAAAATCGTTGCTTTTGGCTGCAAAGACAATACTGTCAGGGTGTATGATCTGAAAGATTATAGCCTTTTATACGTGCTTGATCAGCATACCATGCCAATAAGTTCTTTACAATTCTCTCCAGATGGTAAACAGCTAATTTCTGGAAGCAGAGACGCTCAATTGAAAGTATGGAGCACTGTTGATTATTCATTGATTCAAAGTATACCAGCACATCTTTTTGC
>CAMDKO010000031.1 GCA_945901155.1 Pedobacter schmidteae | reverse complement strand
TGCTGTAAAACCATGTGAGATCCAAGAATATTTGGAAGTCGCACATTTGCCGTTCCTGATAGGGCAATGAAGCAAGCCAGTATCAGTAATAAAAGTTGTTTTTTCATGAATCTTCTTGAATTTCTTGATTAAACTAATCAGAGTTTTTTTCCTTTAATAATGTGTGAATTAATTTAAATATAAATGTTTTACCTGATTTTCAAATTATTGATTCTTATTTCTACTATTGATACTAGTTTAAATGTTTTGCCCATACTCTAAAATCAACTAAGAATTTCCTGTTTTGAAAATAATGCCGATTTTAGATTAAATTTTATTAAAGAAATGTCCATGAAGAAATTTAGTAAGTTCTTGTTCTTTTTATTCCTGATTTGCAGTGCATCTCTACCAGTTTTTTCTCAGAAAATTAAGCATGTGATTTTAATCGGCTCGGATGGCTTTGGAGCATACGCCTTCCAAAATGCTAAAGTTCCTAATCTGAGAGCCATGATGAAAGAAGGCTCTTGGTCACTTCAGGCTAGAACTGTTCTACCTTCATCTAGCGCATCAAACTGGGCTTCAATGGTAATGGGTGCAGGCCCAGAGCTTCATGGTTATACTACCTGGGGCAGTAAAAAACCTGATATGCCTGCAAGATTGTTAGATGAGTACGGAATGTTTCCGAGTGTATATTCTTTGCTTCGTAAAGCAAAACCCGATAGTGAGATCGGAGTTATTTATGAGTGGGATGGTATCGGATATTTATTCCCTAAAGCTGCAGTTAATAAAGATCAGAATGCTGATGGCGATATTGCCGTAACCCAAGCTGCTTCTACTTATATCAAAGAAAAAAAACCAAATTTCCTCTTTGTTCATTTACATGATGTGGATAGCGTTGGCCATAAAGTTGGCCATGGAACTCCCGAATATTATGCGGCCATTGAACGAACAGATACCCACATCGGGACGATCTTAAAAAGTCTTGAAGATGCCGGTATTGCCGAAAGTACCGTTGTATTATTTACAGCAGATCATGGGGGTATCGATAAAGGTCATGGGCTCATCACAATGAATGAAATGCAAATTCCTTGGATTATTAAAGGCCCCGGAATTATCAAAAATCAGGAATTATCCCAAAGCATCATGACTTTTGATACGGCAGCCACTATTGCTGATTTATTGAAGTTAAAAACTCCTCAGGTTTGGATTGGAAGGCCAGTAAAAGAGGCTTTAAAATAGGTATTTGATTGCTTATGCTGATTTTGTAAGCTCAATTAAATCGCATTCCGTTTCCATTGTACCGAAATAGCTGAGCCTTCGGCAAGTATGACATTGTCAGGCTGCTGTGCATTTAAAAATGCAAAATCTGGGCCATACATTTTTTCAAAGTCACAATTAATGCTGTAATCGATAACCTGATTGATTTTCCAGCTTGGATGATTGATTCCGTACTCGAGTGTTTTGTTTTCGTTTACGCGAGTATATCCAAAATAATGTTCAAATATGAAGGCCTCTACGCTACCAGTTTTCATTGATTCTGTTTTGTTTTCGGCATTCACCTGAATAGTATTCCATTTCTTATCCTTGTTCCAGGAATAATTAATTTTTTTTGAAGTTTCAGTCAATTCCCAATTATGTTTTGTTTTTACAGCAGTATAATGCTCTTTATACAGGTAATTTGCCATCCAGGCTACTGCTACATAGGGAACGGTTTCATTGATAAAAACCACTCCTCTTTTAAGAGTATCTCCATCCTTTCTTACCACATAAAACCTCAGATTTATTTCTTCAAAAGAGCCCAAATAAGGAATAGGCACTCTAAAAATCTTGGTTTTATTGAACATAAAACCCACTAAACTTACATAGCATTTACCTTCAAAAATGTCTAGCTCAACTCCCTTGGGCAAGTATGGAATCAATATAGTTGGATCTATAGCATAATTAGCCATGATCAGGTTTTCCCATTTTGCTTCCAGAAAATTCATTCAATGATTTTTGTCTCAAAGCTATTGAAAAATCATTATTAATATCATTTTAAGGTTTTAAACATTCAGGTTTTTGACTTGTTGTTGACTCGCTTTTAAACTAGTCTGGTCATTAAAAAATCTTTTAAGAAATACCTTTCTAAAATCTCCTGATTTTCTCTTAATTTAAGGCGATCTAATTCTAAAAAATGAAGAGAATTTTGCGTGAGCAAGCTACGAAGTTTGCATTTGATCATTCTGATAAGCCCTTGTTGAGGGTCAGTATTTCTGAGCAATTTGAAATTGAAACTTGGGATGCAGGAATTGGATTTTTTAAAAGTTCGGCAGATAAGGCAATTCCTGCCAATCGGCCAGGGTTTGACCGTACACCACCATTGGTAAATCCAATTGCCGGCCCTATTTTTATTGAAGGGCTCGATCGTGGGGATACACTGATTGTAAATATTCATGAAATTGAGGTTGAAAATACCTCATGGATAGCCGTTGGTCCAAAACGTGGGCCATTGGGTGAATCATCGCGATGGCCTGAACTTTCTTCAGAATTTCATACTAAAGTATTTAAGCATACTCCCGGTGCAAGTGGAACTACCAAGGATGGCACACTTCATTTTAACGATAAAATCTCTTGGCCAATAACACCGTTCATAGGTACTCTAGGTGTTGCTCCCGACAGAGATGTATGCAATAGTTTGGATGGTCAGGGTGATTGGGGTGGCAATCTGGATATTCGTGATTTTAAGCCTGGAAATAAAGTCTTTTTACCCGTTTACCATCAAGGCGGATTATTTTATCTGGGCGATGTTCACGCCAGTCAGGGAGATACCGAGTTCACCGGTACTGCAGCCGAAACCCAGGCAAGGGTTCGATTATCTTTTGAGGTGATCAAGGGTAGCAAGCCACCAGGAATAAGGATAGAAACCCCAGATTCAATCATTGCTGTACATGCCTATCGCCCGCTTGAAGATGCAGTTCATCAGGCCACTGTTTTTATGATGGAATGGCTGATCGATTCGTACGGATTTACTCCAACAGATGCCTATTGCTTTGTTAGTACGTGTCCAGATTTCAGAATCAATATTTATCAAATGTGTAAAATTGGAAAGCTAAATTATGTGGCTGGCGCTGAGATACCTAAAAAATATTTAATCCAGACGCATAATTAATAATAGTCTATTGTGAGCGCCCAATCCAGTCTGCGATATTAAAAATTTACTATTATTGCTAAATGTAACTTTTGTAACCATAACTCGATTTTGCTATTGAGACCTATGTGTTCAAATTAAAAAACATTATGGAAATATTAGGTTACATTCTTGCGGTAGTTGTTGGTGTTTCACTTGGGCTAATTGGTAGCGGTGGTTCTATTCTTACTGTGCCCATTCTGGTTTATGTAATGGGGGTCAATCCGATATTAGCAACAGCCTATTCCTTATTCATTGTAGGGTCAACTGCTTTGGTTGGCGGCCTGCAAAGTGCATTACAAAAAAGAGCCGACTTTAAAACAGTTTTTATCTTTGGAATTCCTTCTATAGTTGTAGTTTATATTACTCGAATGTGGTTGGTGCCCTTAATTCCTGACGAATTATTTTCAATCGGATCTCTGGTTATCACCAAACCGATTGGTATCATGGTTCTTTTTGCAATCGTGATGATATTGGCCTCTGTGAGTATGATCAAGCCAGGAAAAGAGACTGATGAACCTGAAGATAAACCCCTGCATTATAATTATCCTTTGATTTTATTAGAAGGTTCTATTGTTGGCTTGCTTACCGGCTTAGTTGGTGCAGGTGGCGGGTTTCTGATCATTCCAGCGCTCGTTATTTTAGCACGCATGCCCATGCAGCTTGCCGTAGGAACGTCTCTATTTATTATTGCTGCAAAATCTCTGATTGGGTTTATTGGTGATCTTCAGGGCAACCAAATTATTGACTGGAAACTTCTTGGAAGCTTTACCGGTCTTGCAGGCATAGGAATTTTCATTGGGATATTCCTATCCAAGAAAATTAGTGGCGATAAACTTAAAAAATCATTTGGCTGGTTTGTATTGATAATGGGTATTTATATTTTTATCAAAGAGCTCTTCTTCCCTACTTTAGGTGGAGGGCATTAAGATGGAAATCAATACAAATTTTGCTAGTTTTTTTGATTGCAACAAATGTTACAAACTAAGGATAAAAAAATATAGATTTTTGTAGGGTAGAATTTAAGAATATGACAATAGAACAGATTTATACCGGATGTTTGGCACAGGGTGCTTATTACATTACCAGCAATGGTGAAGCTGCTATAATAGACCCTCTACGTGAAGTGGCGCCGTATTTAAGTAGGCTCAGCAAAGACGGGGTTAAATTGAAATATATTTTTGAAACCCATTTTCATGCTGATTTTGTAAGTGGACATGTAGATCTTAGTAAAGAAACCGGTGCCCCGATTGTTTATGGTCCGAATGCAGTTTGTGAATTTGAATGTATTTCTGCAGTTGATGGCCAGGAATTTAAGATTGGCGATATTATCATTCAGGTTTTACATACTCCGGGTCATACCATGGAAAGTACCACCTTTTTATTAAAGGATGAACAGGGTAAGGATCATTGTATTTTTAGTGGCGACACCCTATTCTTAGGCGATGTTGGTCGCCCTGACCTAGCTCAGAAAGCTGCTCATATTACTCATGATGAGCTTGCAGGCTTACTTTATGATAGCCTGATGAATAAGATTATGCCTTTAGCTGATGATGTGATTGTTTATCCCGCTCATGGGGCTGGTAGTGCCTGTGGTAAAAATATGATGAAAGAAACAGTCGACTCTTTGGGAAATCAAAAGCGCGTGAACTATGCGCTAAATCAGCCGGATAGAGAATCATTCATTAAAGCAGTTACAGAAGACTTGCTTCCGCCTCCAGCATATTTTGGATTAAATGTGGCCATGAACAAAAAAGGATATGAAAGTTTTGAAACTGTACTTAGTCATGGAATGAAAGCGTTAAGTGCTGATGAATTTGAACTTGCAGCTGAATCAACTGATGCCCTAATCCTAGATACCCGAGATAACACACTATTTTACCGTGGATTTATTCCCCAATCTATAAACATTGGCTTAAGTGGCGATTTTGCTCCATGGGTTGGTGCTTTGATCGTAGATGTAAAACAGCCAATACTGCTGGTAACAGATCAAGGTAACGAAGAAGAAACGGTTACCCGTTTAAGCCGTGTTGGATTTGATCATGTTATTGGCCATTTAAAAGGTGGTTTTAAGGCTTGGCTAGATGCAGGAAAAGAGGCGGATATTGTGGATCGTATTACTGCAGAGCAGTTTGCCAATGAAGTGAAAATTGGAAAAGATAAAGTTGTTGATGTTAGAAGGGAAAGTGAATATGCCACTGAGCATGTGGAAGATGCCTATAACAGACCTCTGGCCTATATTAATGACTGGATAAAAGATGTTAATCCTAAAGAGCACTTCTTTTTACATTGTGCCGGTGGATATAGAAGCATGATGGCAGCATCGATCCTTCAAGCTCGCGGGTTCAGAAACTTTACTGAAATAGCAGGAGGCTTTGGAGCAATAAGCAGTACTAATGTTCCAAAAACCGACTTTATTTGCCAAAGTAAAATCATGCAATCATAATTTTGTTCAGGGTAATTTTTAAATTAGAGTGAGATGCAAGGATTAGACAAAACAACTATCAATTTGCGCAGCTTTTATAGGCACTTGCAATTTTAATGGTAGCTCTTGTGCCTGCTTTGTAATTATTGATTCTTAATTTCATACTTTTAGGATTGGGTGCCGCGCTGGTCTATCCTATTTCATTCCAATAAACAATAAAAAATGATTGAATTACTAACACAGCCCTGGTCCTGGTGGTTTTCAGGGGCGATGATTGCTGCCACCATGTTCTTCCTTATATTTTTTGGACAGTCATTCGGGTTTTCGTCAAATCTTAAAACTATTTGCTCAGCTGTAGGTTTGGGTAAAACGAATAAATTTTTTGATTTCAATTGGAAAAGCCAAATGTGGAATCTGGTCTTTCTAATAGGTGCAATTTTAGGAGGGTTTCTAACTAAACAATTCCTTTCTACAGATGTACCGGTGCAGATTGCACAGTCAACAATTGAAGATCTATCCAAACTTGGAATTGGAGCACCCGAATCTTTACAGCCAGCAGAAATTTTTAGTTTAGAGGCCATGCTCTCCTTAAAAGGTTTTATGATCCTAGCTTTTGGAGGTCTTATGGTTGGTTTTGGCTCTCGTTATGCCAATGGTTGTACCTCAGGGCATGCGATCAGTGGTTTGTCTAATCTGCAAATACCATCATTAATAGCCGTGATAGGCTTTTTTGCAGGGGGATTGATGATGACATTTTTAATTATGCCTTTAATATTTTAATCGATGAAATTTATAAAATTCCTTTTACTGGGTATAGTTTTTGGTATAGTAATGACCAAATCTGAAGCTGTTTCGTGGTTTAGAATTCAGGAAATGTTCCGTTTTCAGGCCTTTCATATGTATGGAATTATTGGAACAGCCGTAACATTGGGAGTAAGTGGTGTTGCATTGATCAAGAAGTTCAACCTACGCGATTATCAGGGCAATCAGATCGTGTTTAGCCCAAAAGACAAGTCAGTAAGTAGATATCTTTTAGGTGGCAGTATTTTTGGACTTGGCTGGGCGCTTAGTGGAGCTTGCCCCGGACCAATGGTAGTTAATGTGGGTTATGGATATTGGGCAATGGCAATAGTTTTCTTTTTTGCGCTTGTAGGTACTTATCTATATGGTGTGTTAAAAAATAAACTGCCTCATTAAAACTACTCGCTTCTTTTGGCTAATCGGGCCTCTTTGATACACAAAAATCCTTCTTTTATTATTTAACTTCCCAAAATAAATTTTACGATATTGCTTTTCTGAATCTGGTACTTATGAATTAGCCAGATCAGATTCACAAAGCATATGAAAATTTTTTTAGATCAGGACTTTCTACTTGAAACCAACACAGCAAAAACACTTTATCATAATTTTGCTGCCAAATTACCAATCATAGATTATCATTGCCATTTGCCTCCAAACCAGATCGCAGATGATTCAAATTTCAAAAATCTGACACAAATTTGGTTGTATGGTGATCATTATAAATGGCGCGCCATGCGTGCCAATGGCATTCCAGAAAAATATATTACAGGAAATGCCAGTGATTATGAAAAATTTGAAAAATGGGCTGAAACCGTTCCTTATACCTTAAGAAATCCCTTGTATCATTGGACACATCTGGAACTACAACGGTATTTTGATGTGTATGATATTCTTTCGCCAGCAACTGCAAGAAAAATCTATGATGAATGTACGGCTAAACTTCAAACTCCTGAATATTCTGTTCGCAGACTGATTCAAAAGATGAATGTTGAAAGTATTGGAACAACCGATGATCCACTTGATGATCTTTTATCTCATCAAAAAATCAATGCTGATGGATTTTCAGTAAAGGTTTTGCCTTCATTCAGACCTGATAAGGCAATGAATGCAGATCATGTTCCGGAGTTAAATTCCTACATTAAAAAACTGGCTGTAATTTCAGGGCAGCAGATTACTAATTTCAATCAATTTCTGGATGCTTTAAAAAGCAGGCATGATTTTTTTGCTCAGCAGGGTTGTACAGTTTCTGACCATGGACTAGAACAGCTTTATTGTGAAGAATATACAGACAATGAAATTGAGGGCATCTTTAGTAAGATCCTTGATCAGCAGGTTTTAACCAGCTCTGAAGTTTTAAAATTTAAGTCATGCATGCTCATCAATCTGGCCGTTTGGGATCATGAAAAGGGCTGGGTTCAGCAATATCATGTTGGTGCGCTCAGAAATACTAATACCAGACTTTTAGATCAGTTGGGTCCAGATACCGGATTTGATTCCATTGGTGATTTTTCGCAGGCAGCAGGACTATCCAAATTTTTAAATAAACTTGATTCAACCAATAGGCTGACTAAGACCATATTGTATAACCTAAATCCGGCCGACAATGAAATGCTTGCAGCTATGGCTGGTAATTTTAATGATGGCACCATAGCAGGGAAGATTCAGTTTGGTGCAGCTTGGTGGTTCCTTGATCAGAAACATGGAATCATAGATCAGATTAATTCATTATCAAATATGGGTCTCTTAGGTCGGTTTATTGGTATGATTACTGATTCAAGAAGCTTTCTTTCCTATCCTCGACATGAATATTTTAGAAGGATACTCTGTAATTTGATTGGAAATGATGTAGAAAATGGCGAGTTACCTGCTGATACAGAATGGCTTGGTAAAATGGTTGAGAATATTTGCTACTTTAACGCATTGAAATATTTTAATTCATAATAAAATTAAAAACCAGTCTGATTTGAAAAAGCCCATATTAACTAGTTTGCAGCCAATGACGAATTATCGCTGGACAATTTGTTCACTGGTCTTTTTCGCTACTACTATCAATTACCTCGATAGGCAAGTGATTAGCTTGCTAAAACCAATGCTAGAGAAGGAATTTAATTGGTCGGAGTCTGATTATTCAAATATCGTGGCTTCGTTCCAATTGGCCTATGCTTTGGGTATGCTGGGCGTAGGTAGTATCATTGATAAGATCGGTAGTAAACTTGGTTATGCAGTATCGCTAATTCTTTGGAGCATAGCTTCTATTATGCATGCATTTGCAACCTCTACATTTGGTTTGGGTGTGGTAAGAGCATTTCTGGGAGTGACTGAAGCAGGGAATTTTCCAGCAGCCATAAAAACAGTGGCAGAGTGGTTCCCAAAAAAGGAAAGAGCCTTTGCTACAGGTATTTTTAATAGCGGGACCAATATTGGAGCGGTGATCGCACCTTTAATCGTACCATGGATCGCCTTAACCTATAGCTGGCAAATGGCTTTTATCCTAACAGGTGCCGTTGGGTTTTTATGGCTTATTTTTTGGTTCCTTCTATATAATACGCCCGATAAACATAAGCTGGTTAATGCTGCTGAACTGCAGCATATTAATAGTGATGAGGATTCTGAAGTTATTGAAGGTGCTGATGCACAAGCAGATATCCCATGGAGTAAATTATTGACGTATAAGCAAACCTGGGCTTTTGCCGTTGGTAAATTTTTATCTGACGGAGTATGGTGGTTCTTCCTATTCTGGCTTCCTGCATTCTTGATTTCTGAATATGGTCTTGTTGGAATGGAGATCAGTTTTCCTGTGGCAGTTGTTTATCTGATGGCGGGTGTTGGTAGTGTTGCGGGTGGCTGGCTTCCAATGTGGCTTATGAACACAAAAGGCTGGAGCATGGTTCGCGCCAGAAAAACAGCCATGCTTATTTATGCATTTATCCCATTATTAGTCATGTTCTCACAAGCAGCAGGCTCCTATAATATGTGGTATGCTGTTATAGTAATTGGTGTTGCGATGTCTGCGCATCAGGCATGGTCGGCTAATATTCTGACCACTGTTTCAGATATGTTCCCAAAAAAGTCTATTGGGGCTGTTATTGGAATTGGCGGTATGTTCGGTGGTTTTGGAAGCATCGCAGTGGCAAAATCAGCTGGTGCTTTACTGGATTATTACAAAGTGCAGGGTAATGTTCAAACCGGCTATTATATTCTTTTCCTATTTTGTGGAACTGCATATTTAATTGCTTGGTTTTTGATGTTTCGGGTTTTAGCTCCTAAAATGACACCAATTCAGCCGGGAGTTAAATAATCGAAAGAATCTGGGCATAAAATCGAAGGTTCATAATTTGTAAAACCGAGATGTTTATTCTAATTTCATAGTTAAAATACTTGGCTCATATCAGTGAAAAGTATTTGTTAATCCATCAATAATTTAATTAAAATGAGATCAGAACAAAATCGCAGATCCTTTATTAAAACTTCTGCCCTTGCTGCGGCAGGAATTGGTTTAGGTATCAATGGTTTCGCTGAAAACCTCGGTCCCGCTTCAAAGAGATTATTTGCAGAAGGTAAAAGAGTAGGGATTATTGGGCTGGATACCTCCCATTGTATTGCTTTTACAAAAGCGCTTAACAATCCGGCAGCTGGTCTTGAGTTTGGAGGATTTAAAGTGCTTGCTGCCTATCCTTATGGTAGCAAGACAATACAGAGCAGCTTTGACAGAATTTCAGGTTATACCGCAGAATTGAAAACCCTTGGCGTTGAAATAACGGGTTCTATTGCTGATCTCTTGAAAAAGGTTGATTTCATTCTTTTAGAAACTAACGATGGTCGGCTACATCTGGAACAAGCCCTAGAGGTAATTAAAGCAGGTAAGCCTTTGTTTATTGATAAACCTATTGCAGCTTCACTGGCAGATGCTGCTGCAATTTTTGCGGCGGCAAAGAAGGCCAATGTTGGTGTTTTCTCTTCCTCATCATTAAGATATACCACTGGTGCTCAAGAACTTGCTGCGGGTAAGTTTGGAAAAGTTCTGGGAGCCGAAACATATAGTCCATGTCATCTAGAAAGTAGTCATCCTGATCTCTTTTGGTATGGTATTCATGGTGTAGAATCTTTGTTCACTGTTATGGGAGCAGGTTGTAAAGAGGTGGTAAGAGTGAGTACTCCTGAAACTGATGTGGTTACTGGTACTTGGAGTGATGGTAGAGTAGGAACTTTCCGTGGAATTCGTTCAGGTAAATCTGCTTATGGAGGTCCTCCAGCTTCTGCTTTATATGGGGGTACTGTTTTTGCAGAAAAAGGAACCGCTCAAATAGGTGAATATGCGGGCTATAATCCGTTGCTTTTAAAAATAGTTGATTTCTTTAAAACTGGAGTTGTGCCTGTTAGTGCTGTAGAAACATTAGAGATATGCGCGTTTATGGAAGCCGCAGACGCAAGTAAAAAATTGGGAGGTATTCCAGTTAGTCTGGATTCTATGTTCAGCAAAGCATCATTGAAGCGTTAATAATTATTGGATTAATAAATAATGAAGAAACCTGCTTCTAATGTAAATACAGGCCGCGATGTTGCCATTGCCGTGCACATGGGAAATCAAGCTGCAGAGACTGAGAAAACCCAATACTGGAAAGATGAATATTCAATATAAGAGATTAAATAAAAAATAATTTATAAATGGGCCATAGGTCCGAAAACTGATTCACATGAAAAATTCAGATAATCGTAGAGATTTTATTAAAAAGACCGTGACCGGAGCTGCTGCACTTTCTTTTGGAGGTGTTTTGCCAGGTTTTAGTGCAAAAAGTTATGCCCGAATTTTAGGGGCGAATGAGCGAGTTCAAGTTGCTATGATGGGTGTTAATAGCCGCGGGTTAGCGCTTTCACAAAATTTTGCGGCTCAAAAGAATTGCGAAATTCGTTTCATCTGCGATGTAGACAAACGAGCTGCTGACAAATGTATCGATACCGTTTCAAAAATACAGGATAGTACTCCAATGGCACAACCTGATTTCAGAAAAGCGCTTGAAGATAAACAATTGGATGCTCTGGTAGTTGCCGCGCCAGATCACTGGCATGCTCCTGCAGCTTTGCTTGCTTCTGCAGCCGGAAAACATGTGTACCTTGAAAAGCCTTGTAGCCATAATCCTAATGAAGGAGAAATGCTTGTCGCAGCTGCTAATAAATATAAAAATGTGATTCAAATGGGTAATCAGCGTCGTTCTTGGCCAAATGTGGCCGCTGGAATAGCTGAATTACATGGCGGAATTATTGGCCGTCCATATTTTGCAAAAACCTGGTATACAAATAACAGACCTTCAATTGGGGTTGGTAAAAATACACCTGTTCCTGAATGGTTAGATTATGACCTTTGGCAAGGGCCTGCACCAAGAACAGAATATAAAGATAACTTGATCCATTATAACTGGCATTGGTTCTGGCATTGGGGAACTGGCGAAGCCCTTAACAATGGAACACATATGATTGACCTTGCCCGCTGGGGTCTTCAGGTTGATTTCCCTACAAAAGTTGCTTCGACAGGCGGTAGGTATAGATATCAGGATGACTGGCAAGCGCCTGATACACAGAATATAAGTATAGAGTTTGCCAATCAATCAACAATTTCTTGGGAGGGCAGAAGTTGTAATCCATTCCCTATTGAAGGAAATACTGTAGGAGTGGTCTTTTATGGCGAAAATGGTACCATGGTAATTGGTGGAAGTAATGCCTATAAAGCGTATGACCTAAAAAATAACATCATTAAGGAAGCTAAGAATGAGGCTAAGATTGATGCAACTAACCTGACTAGCCCCTCACAACAATTAGATGCATATCATATTCAAAACTTTTTCAGTGCAATAAAGAGTGGTACCGCATTAGCCGCTGATATCCATGGCGGCCATAAGAGTACTTTATTATGCCAGTTAGGTAATATTGCGCTGCGTACTGGTAAAACCCTGAATATAGACTCAAATAATGGACATATTCTGAATGATAAGGCAGCAATGAAACTCTGGTCAAGAGAGTACCAGAAAGGTTGGGAACCAAAGGTCTGATCTATATCCTTAGAACCTTGCTGATTTGCAGGGTTCTATTTTTAAAATTCCATTTAAAAATCAGGGATTATTTCCTCTTTTATAAATTATGGCTATAATGATTTTGTTAAAATCAGCTATCGCTGAAAAAGGGCAATGGTCTATCAATTAAAATGAGTACCTCATGAATAAAACGACAACATCGGGAATTGGAATGTATCGTTGGAAGATCTGTGCGATGCTATTTCTGGCTACAACCATTAACTTTGTTGATCGTCAGGTACTCGGTATCCTGGCGCCACAGCTTCAAAAAGAATTCAGTTGGAGCGATTCCCAATACGGTTTTATTGTTTCTTCTTTCCAGGCGGCCTATGCAATCGGATTTCTATTCATGGGGCATCTACTGGATAAGATAGGCACCCGTTTGGGTTCTATGATTGCGATCGGCTTCTGGAGTGCTGCCACCATGATGCATGCATTGGTCAGCTCATTATTTGGCTTTGCAGGTGTTCGTTTTCTATTGGGATTGGGAGAAGCCGGGAATTTCCCTTCTGCCTTAAAGGCGGTCTCTGAATGGTTCCCCAGAAAAGAAAGAGCGCTTGCAACTGGTATTTTTGTATCGGGGGCAAGTATTGGGGCCATAGTTGCTCCTCTTACTGTTCCTTTTATTGCAATTCATTATGGATGGCAAATGACTTTTATTGTTACCGGTGCTATTGGCTTTATCTGGATCTTTTTTTGGATGCGGATGTATAAATCTCCACAAGATCATCCAAGCTTAAGCAAGGAGGAACTGGAATATATAACGAGCGATCCTGTTGAGCCACAGATAAAAATCCCATGGCTACAGCTCTTGAGATACCGGCAAACTTGGGCTTTTGCCTTCGGTGCATTCATGACGCATCCCATATTTTCATTCTTCCTCTTTTTTTTACCTAAATTCTTTTATTCGAATTATGAAATTGGAATTGATAAAATAGGTCCGATTCTGATGGTAATTTACCTGATGTCTGATGTGGGGAGCATTTTTGGCGGTTGGGCCTCATCTGCATTGATCAAACGTGGCTGGTCCATTAATAAGAGCCGCAAAACAACTATGCTTATTTCTGCACTATGCGTGGTTCCTGTTTATTTTGCTGCCGAAGCAACAGAGCTTTGGCTTGCGGTTGGATTGATCGGTCTTGCTCTGGCCGCTCATTCTGCATGGTCTGCAAACCTGTTTACACTCACTACAGATATGTTCCCAAGGCAGGTAGTTGGTTCTGTAGTTGGAATAGGTAGTATGCTAGGTGCTGTTGGCGGTATGTTCGCAGCAACAATTGGCGGATTTCTACTTCAAACTACAGGAAGTTATGTTTCTTTGTTTTTATTTGCCGGATGTGCTTATCTGATTGCATTCACAGGAATACACATACTTTCTCCAAAATTAAAATCTATTACACTAGATAAAATAATTTAATTATGAAAAAAAATAATCTTAAAAACCTATTATTTATCAATTGCATGATGATCATTGCAGCAGGCTGTTCTACGGGTACAGAAAAATCACAGGAAAAAATGGATACCAAATTGCAGCTGATTACCCTTGATCCCGGTCATTTTCATGCTGCTTTGGTTCAGAAATCCATGTATGCAGATGTTGATTCAGTAGTTCATGTATATGCACCTGAGGGCCAGGAAGTAAAATCGCACCTGAGCCTGGTGGATAGCTATAATACCCGTACAGAGAATCCTACTACCTGGAAGCAGCAGGTTTATACGGGTCAAGATTACCTTGAAAAAATGTTCGCAGAAAAGGCTGGGAATGTGGTTGTGATTGCCGGCAATAACAAATTGAAGACTGATTATATCAGCAGATCTGTTGAATCGGGCCTGAACGTTTTGGCAGATAAGCCAATGGCAATTGATCTAGATGGATTTAATAAGCTGGTTAAGGCATTTGAATCTGCAGAAAAGAATAAGGTTCTTCTCTATGATATCATGACTGAAAGATATGAGATCAATAGCATGCTTCAAAAGGAGTTTGCTCATCTTCCGGCTTTTGGCCAGCTTGAAAAGGGAACACCTGAAAACCCTTCAGTGACCAAGGTAAGTGTACATCATTTCTTTAAAAATGTATCAGGGAAACCTCTTGTCCGGCCGGCATGGTTCTTTGATGTTAAACAGCAGGGCGAAGGCATCACTGATATTACCACGCACTTGGTTGATTTGGTTCAGTGGGAGTGTTTCCCTGATCAAATCCTGGATTACAAAAAGGATGTAGAAATAGTATCAGCAAAAAGATGGGCCACTCGTATTTCTGCTGAACAGTTTGAAAAAGTAACGAAACAGAAAGAATATCCTGAATACTTGAAAGCAGATGTTAAAGATGGAATGTTGAGTACGTATTCCAATGGTGAAATTAACTACCGTTTAAAAGGTATTCATGCTAAAATATCTGTAACCTGGGATTTTCAGGCACCTGAAGGAACAGGAGATACTCATTTTTCTGTGATGCGGGGAACCCAAGCAAGCGTAGTGATCAAGCAGGGAAAAGAGCAGAATTTTAAGCCAACATTATATATTGAACCTAGCGCTAAAACAGACCTTAAAGCTTTTGAAAAGGCAATCCAAGCAGATTTGAAACAGCTCAATAGCAAATATCCAGGTGTTGAATTAAAGAAGGTAGGCAGTGGCTGGGAAGTGCTCATTCCGGATACGTATAAGGTTAGCCATGAAGATCATTTTGCACAGGTCACAAAAAAGTACCTTGAATGTTTGAAAAAGGGCCAACTTCCAGCATGGGAGGTGCCCAATATGATTGCAAAGTATTATACCACTACAAAGGCACGCGAAAAAGCCTTAGGGCGATAAATTAACGGGGGCTTTTATCAGCCCCCTTTTTTTGTAATAGGCCATACTGAGCCTGATCATTTTGTTGTAAGTTCTTAATCCGTCGGGTTGATTATTGGCCTTCAGGTACTTATCATAAAAGATGCTACTCAGTTTTGAAATAGCTCCGCGATAAGATTTCCAATATTCGTTCTCTGATTTTAGGTCGGATAGAACATTAGGTGATATCCTGCTTTTTAAAGTCTTAAATGCCATACTATCTGTGGCCCAGATCGCAGTCATGAATTCTTGCGTGGCCAGATAGTAACTGGAGTACTTTAAGAGCCTATCATTGGAGCTAATTCCTGCTATAAATCCAACAAAATTGGCCTCATTTTCTGCTCCATATCCACTTTGATGAGCCATTTCATGACAAGCTACAAATGGTCTTAAATAGATTGGCATCAACATATTAACCTGCGCTTCTCCTGTAAAAGGGTTATAATATCCCGCGGTACTCAGATAACTTAAAACTGGCCCTGATAAGGAAGGTTTAGCAACAGGTTTTGAGGCTCCAAAATTTTGAATGGCCAGGGATGATGATTTGAAAATACTATCATTTGACTGGGCAAGATCCTCCTTGCTAACTTTCATGCGGCTATAATTGACTGAATCAATAAGCATTGATCCAACTTCAATAAGTTCGGCATTCGAATAGTCGGATTCTGTAAGATCAAGCCTCTTAAATGCATCAGCTCTGAAGTAATTAAGGCCCCAGAATAAGTAAAATACCAATATGCTTACTTGCAAGGTAAGCACCAGTTTGAGCAGTATCTGAACCGCATCTCGGCCTTTTTTCTGAAAAAAGCCTTTTTTGATGATCTGGATTAAACTAACTGCGATAAAAAGGGTAAGAAATAAATAAAAAATATCGCCTATGCTAAAGGGTATCTGGTTAAAGATCAATTGAAGGTGTGCGCGGATAAATGGAAAAATTGCTTGTGAATAATAGTGTTCTACAAATGCAGGATAGTTTTTGAGCTGAAAGAGTAAAAAGATCAGCATAGACATAATTACTACTAAAAGCAATCTTTTTTTGACTCCTGAATAAGCTTTTGTAATTTTCATGTATCTAATAAACTCTATTTATCGCAAAGAAATTCAAATTCATTAATTTAAATATAAATTAGCTTTTAAATCTATCATTAATACAAACTTTAAAAAATCTAAGGAGAATATGCTGGTAATTAGAAACTTTATTGAATTTGAATCTTATTTGGGTAAAGAGCTTGGTGTTTCCGAACTTCATAAAATCACACAGGAGCAGATTATGAAGTTTGCTGATGCAACTATTGATCATCAATGGATCCACACTGATCCCGTGCGGGCAGAAAGTGAAGGCCCCTTCAAGGCAACAATTGCACATGGTTATCTTACGCTATCGCTTATTCCATATTTGTGGAAGCAGATTGTGGATGTTCAAAATCTTAAAATGGAGATCAATTACGGTATTGAAAATTTAAGGTTCGGACAGCCGGTTCTTGTGAATAGTGATGTCAAGTTAAAAGCGAAGCTTGTTTCAATAGCCAATCTTCGGGGGGTAACCAAAGCTACCATCGGTGCTGAGCTTGAAATTATAGGACAAAATAAACCTGCCTTTAAAGGCGAAGTAGTATTCCTTTATCATTTTGAAGATTAATTATTTCATTAATCAGGATTGAACAGGAGTTCATTTTTTTATTAATCGATCTCTTATTCATGTAGCTTTTTAAACATTTGGATGATACCGGTTAACTAGCTGCTTTGGCAGTTATCATTAGCATGTTCCAAAATAATCAGTAATTTCAGCAATAAATATCTCAAAATGTTTTATGTCAGAACCCCGTAAAGCTGCCATCAGTTTTATCTTCTTTACCTTATTGCTTGATGTCATTGGGCTTGGTTTGATCATACCGGTATTTCCTCAGCTGATTGCTGAATTAGTTGGTGGAAACATGAGTACAGCTTCGCAATGGAGCGGGCTTCTAACCTTTGCTTACGCCATAACCCAGTTTGTATTTGCACCGGTAATTGGTAATTTGAGTGATCAGTATGGCCGTAGGCCGGTATTGCTATTATCTCTTTTTGGTTTTGGCATCGATTATATTTTCCTTTCATTGGCGCCAACTATCTGGTGGTTATTCATTGGAAGAATTATTGCGGGGGTGTTTGGGGCAAGTTTTACAACAGCTACCGCTTATATCGCTGATATCAGTACCCCCGAAACGCGCTCCAAAAATTTTGGAATGGTGGGAGCGGCATTTGGATTAGGTTTTATTATTGGTCCGGGTCTGGGAGGCTTATTAGGTGAATTAGGCCCTAGAGTTCCGTTTATTGCAGCCGGAATACTCACGTTCGTGAATATGATCTATGGCTATTTTGTTTTACCTGAGTCACTTTCAAAAGAACACCGCAGGCCATTTGAGTGGAAGCGGGCTAATCCGATGGGCTCTTTGCTGCAGCTAAAGAAATATAAAGGTGTTGGTGGTTTAATCTTTGCCTTTTTTCTGTTATATATTGGCGGACATGCGGTACAAAGCACTTGGACATTTGTCAATATTGAAAAATTTAATTGGAGCAAATCTTTTATGGGTTTATCCCTGACTTTTGTTGGTATTCTTATTGCATTGGTTCAGGGCGGACTAATTCGTTATACCACTCCAAAATTTGGTGAACAGAAGAGCATTTATATTGGCCTAGGTTTGTATGCTTTCGGACTGTTATTATTTTCTTTTGCCACCGAAGGCTGGATGATGTTTGTTTTTCTGGTTCCTTATTGCCTGGGCGGCATTGCTGGACCTGCTTTACAATCAATTATTTCTGGCAATGTTCCCAAAAATGAACAGGGTGAATTACAGGGAGCCCTTACCAGTGTAATGAGTGTTACTTCAATCATCGGGCCTCTTTTAATGACCAATCTTTTTGCCTGGTTTACTAGGCCTGAAGCAAGTGTAAAATTTGCTGCTGCTCCTTTCCTCGCTGGTTCTGTTTTTATGCTAGTGAGCGCTATTTTAGCAGCCAAGACCATGAAGAAGGATGCATTCTTAAATAGAAAATCCAAAATAGAGGATGAACCCATAACTCCGGTTCATTGAACTAAATAATACCCTGATTTTTTTTAGTTTTTTTGCGGCGGGCTGATCATGATGTGTGCACGATGTGTTCCCGGATCCATGATCCATGGCATCCCCGCGCTGCTTGGCTTTAATGGTAATCCGGTGCTTTCTGCGGTTGCATAAGGCACGTAGATTACATACCTCAAATAACCATCCTTAACTGTACCTGCTAGCGCATCAAAATTCTCTGCCTTGGCTGTATAAACATATAAACTTGTAGGTTGTTTTGGCATTTTCAGCTTTCCTGATAATGCTTCTGCATCTCTGATGTCTGAAACTTCTTTTGGAGTTTTACCAGTCATTTTTAAGTCCCGACCGCGTTTCATGAATGGTTCAAGGTCTTTATGGTAACATGCAACACTTAAACCGGGGATCTTAGGATCGTCGGCTAGGCAGATCATTTCATTTTTACCTTGTTTCAACAATATGAAATCGCCTTTTTCAGTATAACCATAAACACTTGCATCATCTCGTTTGTCTATTGGAGCAGCCAAAAGTGCTGTTTGAATTTGAACCGAGCTTGATGGCATAGTGGTTTGTGCTGCGCTTGTAAGCCCCACACCTAAAAGTGCTATTGATAAAAAGCTTGTTTTCATAAGGTGTTTATTTGATAAAAATTAGTAGTCCTTTTAATAATAATAGCAATTTTATTCGGAATAGCAAAATATGCTCGAAAGCATTCTATGCCTGTACCTTTGGAACAAGTTTGATCTCAAAATCGGAAACTTCGATCAAGCGTTCTTTATACAGACTGCCGGCAGCTTTTTTGAATGCTTTTTTACTAATCTTTAAACGGTTATAGATGTCTTCAGGTGAACTTTTATCGCCCAGCGAAATTGATCCACCGTTTTCTTCCAGTTCGATCATCAAACTGTCTTTAAGATCTAGGATATGTTTAAATCCAATTACTTGAAGGCTTAAATCAATTTTATTTCCTTCTCTGATCTTCTTGATAAACCCTCTTTTTTGATCTCCTGCTTTTAAATCTTCAAATACTTCATTGTGATATAATAGACCCAAAAACCTCTGGTTGATCACTGCGGTATAACCAAGGTCGCTTTCCTCGGTGATTAATAATCTTACCTCATCTCCTTCTTCTAGATCGTGTTCGTCTTGATCAACAAACTCGGCTAATCGGGAAGATGCAGTTATACGTTCACTTCTTTCGTCATTAAACAGAAAAACTACATATTTTTGACCAATCTGCATGGGCCTCTTTTGCTCCCTTTCAGGAACAAAAACATCTTTTCCAATACCCATGTCTAAGAAAGCACCTTGTTCATTTACATCAACAACAGTTAATAGTGCAAACTCGTCTACCTGAGCAATTGGAGTTTCGGTGGTGGCCATTAATCGGCCATCGCTATGGATATAGGTGAAAATATGAAGATTGTCTCCAATTTGAGCATCTTCGGGTGCATGAACATAAGGTAATAGAACTTCTTTTTCTCCATCAGTCAAGATCAGACCTGCCTCAGTCTTTTTGATAAACCTTAATTCATTAAACTTTCCGATTTCTAGCATATTTTCTGATGGTATATGCTACAAAGATACTAAAAGCAGTTTATTGATCCTGTTTTAGCTTTGATTTTGATAAAATGGACAAATTGAATGATGATTTTAGATGTTTATGCCTATTATCTTTTTATTGTTGAATTTTCATTATATTTTAGTGCATGGTTAATTCGAAATACTGGATAGTATTAGGTCTTGTAGTTTTAGTATTATTCTCTTTTTCCTCTTTTGGACAGGAACTAAAGAAAAATATTATTAAACAGTCACTTTCTTCTTTTGCCTATTCAACAACCTTTGAACTTTCACCGAAGTGGAATTTAAATACTGAATTTCAGGAGCGTATTTTTTTGGATCCGGTCAAACAATCGCAACTTTTCGGGAAATCGCAGGTTAATTTTTCGCCGTTGAAAGATATCATTCTTGGAACTGGTTTTGCTTATTATTTAAATTCGCCGGGCGATCCTGAGTTTGCCTCTTCATTTAAGGTTCCAGAAATAAGGCTAAATCATGAGCTTGCTTACAGACATAAGTTTAAAAATTTGATTGTTGGACATCGCTACCGGATGGAGGAACGTTTCATTAGGAAAAGATTGAATGACGCATTAATTGATGGATATAGATTCGTAGAAAGGCTATCCTACATGGTTTCATTGGAATGTAATCTGGTTAGATCAAAAACTAAAGATCATGAACTGAGCTTGAAACTTAGTGATGGAATATACATTAATTCGAACGGAGGAATTATTTACAATACCTTTGATCAGAATAGATTTTATGCCGGACTGAACTACCAGCTGATTAAAAATCTGAGTGTTGAACTTGGCTATATCAATATGTTTCAGCAACGTATTTCAGGTGACGAGTATTTAAATCGTAATATTGCAAGTTTAGCGATAAACCATAGGATAAAAATGCATGTCAAAAATTAAGCATTTATCTCAATTGAATCGCAGATTCAACCTCTAGATCAAAGCATTGACAAATAAGATATATTTAATTACACCACCTTTTACGCAGCTGAATACTCCTTATCCGGCAACAGCATATTTAAAGGGATTTCTTAATTCAAAAGGTATATCCTCGTATCAGTCAGATCTTGGCATTGAAGTTATATTGGCTCTTTTTTCAAAATCCGGCCTAACTGACCTGTTTCATCATATTCAATTATCAAATACTGAGCAGAGTGAAAATGCCCAGCGTATAATTGCCTTAAAAGAACATTACATCTCTAAAATTGATGCAGTGATTTCCTTTTTACAAGGGCATAATCCAACACTTTCTCACTTGATTTGCCAGGAAGATTTTCTTCCAGAGGCATCCCGGTTTGAACAGCTTGAAGATCTTGAATGGGCATTTGGTACCATGGGTACTCAGGATAGGGCCAAGCACTTGGCTACACTTTTTTTAGAGGATATTTCTGATCTTATCGTAGAATGTGCTGACGCTAATTTTGGTTTCAGCAGATATGCAGAACGTCTGGGAAGGTCAGCAGCTAGTTTTGATGAGCTTTATGATGCACTTCAACAAGAATTTACATTTACAGATAAGCTTTTAATCAAGGTACTGGAACAAAAGATGAAGGTGCTGCTTCCTGAAATTGTTTCACTATCCGTACCCTTTCCGGGAAATTTATATGCTTCCTTCCGTATTGCTCAATGGCTGAAGCTGGAATATCCGACTGTTAAAATTGCTATGGGCGGTGGTTTTCCAAATACTGAATTACGATCTGTTTCGGATGCTCGTGTTTTTGAGTTTATAGATTTTATTTGTTTGGATGATGGTGAAGCACCCGTAGAGCATCTTTGTGAGTTTCTTGATGGCAAAAGAAATATAGCTGAACTAAAAAGAACATTTGCACTGATTGATGGAAAAGTTACCTATTGTAATGGAAGTAAATCACCTGATTACAAGCAATTTGAAACGGGTACCCCTGACTATAGCGATCTGTATCTTGATCGTTATATCTCTGTAATTGAAGTTGTTAATCCGATGCATCGGATGTGGAGTGATGGAAGGTGGAATAAACTTACAATGGCTCATGGCTGTTATTGGGGTAAATGCACTTTCTGTGATATCTCACTCGATTATATTAAAATTTATGAGCCCATTGCTGCCTCTTTGCTTTGCGATAGAATGGAACAATTGGTAGAACAAACAGGTGAACGGGGATTTCATTTTGTTGATGAAGCTGCACCTCCTGCCTTAATGCGCTCTTTGGCTCTTGAAATTTTGCGTCGTAAATTAACGGTTACTTGGTGGACTAATATTCGGTTTGAAAAAAGCTTTACGAAAGAGCTTTGCCTATTGCTGAAAGCTTCTGGATGTATTGCTATTTCGGGCGGATTGGAGGTTGCCTCAGATCGTTTACTTGAACTGATACAAAAGGGTGTAACCGTAGAACAGGTAGCCCAAGTTTGTCATAATTTTACGGATGCGGGTATCATGGTTCATGCTTATTTGATGTATGGGTTCCCTACACAAACTGCTCAAGAAACCATTGATTCTTTAGAAATGGTCAGACAAATGTTTGACGCAGGAGTATTACAGTCGGCTTTCTGGCATCAGTTTGCAATGACTGCTCACAGCCCTGTAGGTATGTATCCTGAACAATTCAAGGTAGAAAAGGCTTGCTCAACAACTGGAACTTTTGCTAATAATGATATAGTACACCTTGATAAGGTTGGTACCGATCATGAGCTGTTCAGCTATGGATTAAAGAAATCTTTGTTTAATTATATGCATGGCATTTGTTTCGATTATCCATTACAGGAATGGTTTGAACATAAAGTACCTAAGACAAAGGTTGACCCTGAGTTTATTATGAAATGTTTGTCAAAAGAAGAACCTTTTCTAATCAAACCTGATGCAAAAATTGTTTGGCTTGGGACCAAACCTCTGATCGATTATTTTTCGAAAAGTAAAAAGGGAAGGCAATGGGAAATGGCAGAGCTTAAATTTTTTAATAAGAAAGATAGCTTTAGCATCCAGTTAGAAAAAGATCAGGCAGAATGGTTACTTAAATTTTTGCCACTTGCAGGTATAGATAATGAAGAACCAATGACTTTTAAAAAGGCAAAAGAAAATTTTGAAATTTCTTTAAATATTGATTTTGAACCTTTTTGGTATGGCAAAGCAATAAATAAATTGAGGCAGGGCGATCTGTTGGTACTGTAATTTTTTATTTTAGGATTTGCCTTATTTTGTTTTAAACAAAAATTAAAAATATTTC
>CAMDKO010000030.1 GCA_945901155.1 Pedobacter schmidteae | reverse complement strand
CCATGGCTCCCATCATCATAAAATTTAATATTGCTTAAAATAGTTCTATTCTCCGGACTAATCAATTCAGCATTAACTTCATTTATGGCTTTACCCTGCTCAGCTGAAATACTCAGGTTAATTGTTTCACCATTAGAGTAATGCTTATTCAAAATAGTATGACCAAACTGCTCAAACCAAGTCGATTTTGGAGATTGTGCGATAAACTGCCTTGATCTTTCACCGTTCAGCTTAAAATCGTCAATTAGCATACTGTAACTTGGTAAATGATTAACAAGCGGATAAAAAGCCTGCAATACTACAACCTGAAAATGCTCACCATCCTTCAATGATATTTTATTTAGACTGAAAGAACCAAGTGGGATATCTACCTCTACCCAGGTATTAGCCTTTGGCGATAAGATGGAATGAGTGAATAATTTCCCATCAAAAGTCCCTAGTGAAACATTCAGCTTCTCAGGTTTCCTGTCACTCATAAAATAATAGGCAAACTTGAGTCGTGTATTGTTTAGAGAATACATATCAATGCGCTTGGTGAAACCCTGGGTGAGGTCATTGGCATCATTAGGCTTGGTTATACGGGAAAGAGAACTCCCCTTTCCTCCAAAAGCAGGCTCCTTCTTTGTGCTAAATAAGGGATCATAACCGGTGTCCTGCTGATATGGATAAGGTTCCCAGGTGAACATTTCGCCGGTATCAAAGTTATCATAGATGACATAAGGAATACGCTTTGTAGTGTTTTGCGCATATAATGAACTTATAAAAAGGAATAGTGCCAGAAAGGGAAGTATTGTTTTAATTTTCATAGTCTTTTGTCTGTTGTCTGTTATCTGTTGTCAGTTGTCTGAGGTAGGAGGTCTGAGATCTGAAAAAAGCAGTAAATCTCAAATTAGCACTTCACAGTCTTTGCTCTTGATTCCTGGTTCTGTTGTCTGTTATCTGTTGTCTGTTATCTGAGGCATGAAGTCTGAGGTCTGAAAAAAGCAGTAAATCTCAAATTAGCACTTCACAGTCTTTGTTCTTGATTCCTGGTTCTTGGTTCCTGGTTCTGTTATCTGTTGTCTGTTATCTGTTATCTGAGGGATGAAGTCTGAGGTCTGAAAAAAGCAGTAAATCTCAAATTAGCACCACACAGTCTTTGCTCTTGGTTCTTGGTTCCTGGTTCTGTTGTCTGAGGTTTGAGGTCTGAAAAAAGCAGTAAATCTCAAATTAGCACTTCACAGTCTTTGTTCTTGGTTCTGTTATCTGTTGTCTGTTGTCTGTAATTGGTTCATTGTACGATAGATCTTACTAAGTCAAAACTACTTCACTCTATTAATCAGTTCCATAGAAGCATTGATGATAGCCTGCTCTGCCTGAGGAGCGTAAGGACTGCCATTAACGGCATAACCTCCTTCAATATATTCAGCAGCGGTGGCGATATAGCCATTAAAACCACCAGCTACACCCAAAATAAAGGTGTTTGCATAGGGTGATTTTTGTTTCACGGCTAAACCGATCTCGGTAAAAACTTCGGCGGGGAAGGTCACAAAAATAGTAGAACCTATACGAAGTGCCTGCATTGGCATTAAATAGGGCGCTGAATTAGGTGGCAATGCCTCAATACGCTTCGACTGACTTACAGCCTGTGTAGCCAACCAGTAATCAACTTTATACTTATCGAGAGTTCTTGGCCCAATGGTCTTACCTATATCTCCTTTTGCAACCAGATCTCGAGCAGCTTGCTTTAATCGCTCTACCCCTTCAAGATCTGTAGGATAATAAATGACCAGCTTTTCTTTTTCATCCAATGTCTTCTTTGCTTTTTCCTGCCAGAGAAGTGCCTCTTGATGTGTATAAGGGAAGCTTGTCCGGATAGGGATTTGAAATTTATCATAACTTACCTTTACCACTAGATCGGCTAAAGTTTTTATCTCTGGCAATAATTTAAGCACAGCTTCCGAAAGAACCAAGCCTTTCTTTTCGGCAAATTCAAAACTCCTTATCCCCTGCATAAAGGCACCCACTGCAGAAAGTTCAGCCTGATAACCCACTTTTGCATCGCCCTGGGCCGATTGGAAATAACCCACAACTACTCCTTTAGTTAATTTATCCTTTATTCCTTTTATTGAGAAATAGGGCCAGTCTTCTGTAAATTGTAAATTATGTAAATCAAGAGCTGAAGGATGACAGCCATAATTTAAGAATACACCAAGAAGCTTTCCCTGTGCATTCTCAACCTTTATTACAGCAAGCTCAGGATCAGGAGGAACCCCTCCATGCTCCATTCGTCTGTCGTTCATTGCCATTCCAAAAACTACTGCTGAACCTACTCCAATTTTACCTGGGACTCTGCCTTTCCATGCAATTACTGCACTTTGAACAGTTCTGCTGATGAAAAACTTAATATAATTATCCTCCAAATTTCCCATTACCGGACCAGAGTGGGTATGAGTAGAAGAAACAATTACATTTTTAAAGGGAATGCCAGTCTCTTTATACACCCCAGTACGAATTTGATCCATAACCGGTTCAGACATGTTTACCACTGCAACTGTAATCATCGCTGAACTTGTTCCATCTTCACCTTCTACAACCAGGCTGCGAGCATAAAGATCATCATGTACTCCTGTAGAAGTATTTGCTCCTCTATCATAACCGGCCATTCGAACCCCAATTGGATTGGGAGGAGTAATAATAGTCTCAGCAACACCGACCTTGATTTGAGCAGTAGCATGAATTGAAACTGAAATTATCAGTATAGCAGATATGATGCAGGCCTTCCTTAAAAAATAATGTTTCATTGGAGTACTATTAATCCGTTTATAAAATCAATTTTTAAAAAGCTAATAAAGAGTACTATTCCGGCTGCCAAATGCGATAAATTGCTGAATCAGATAAAAATTAGAGTAAAAAATGGAGAAGATTCCTTCACCATTTACTATCATTTTGCTTTTGTCTCAAATTCAGACACTTTGATGATCGGAGGATAATTATATTTAACACTTTCATCCTCAACATATTTAACAAAATCCTTTTCATTGTTATTTACTTCACCAAAACTCCAAGCACCAAAAATCATGTATTCATAAGTAAGGTCAGCAGTTACAGGCATTTTAAAGACATGGTTTCCTCCAAAATTCTTTATCGATTTGTATTCTGGCTTATATTTATCGCGTACAATTAAACCGATCCCTTGCCAAGGTACTCTTAAAACCTCTTCACCTATATCTTCATCCGGGATTCTGGCCTCAACATCTTTACCCATTGATATGGCTATTCCTTTTTTGTTTACAGAAGTATATTCATTCATGATCTTTCTGATCCCGGCTCCAAAATTTACTTCGGCATTAGGAGGCAGGAACTTATTGAATTTGGTTTCCACAATACTCCAGCTTTTACCGGCCATGGCTGTATAGAATTGATCTAGTTCATAGAAGCCCTTACCTGAATTCCAATTAGTGGTAGTTACTTTGATCATACTACGTAGTGGGCCATTATAAACCACATCAAAGGTATATCGGGTATCATCAAATGGACCTTTATTCTTAAACGGAGAATGATAAGCACGTGAAGGATTCTCCATATCATTTGAATTTTCAAACACCGCCATCCCACCAGCACCAAAAGTATTTGCAACTGTCATGATATCAGTTCCCATTTCCCATGGCATATAGTAACCTGACTTATTGGTAGAATATTCATAATAAGCTGTAAGCATAGGGGCTCTTTTACCATGAAGATCTACATCATGCGGATACCATAATTTCCATCCCATTTGTTTCGACTCCCATAATGGAACTGTATGGCGGCCGTAGTTTGCAATGGCTGCATGTACCTCATGCTCATACATGCCTCGCTCATAATGATCAATATAGATATAGAAATCTCTTGATTCTCTTGCTTTAAGATCCGTCATAAAGAATATTTCATCCCATATGCCATCTTTATCCTTATCATCAACCTGAAGCTCCACATAATGACCATTGGTTTCTTTTCTTCTTACATAACCACTATTCTTTTTCAATTCTTCCATAGTAGGTTCAGGATCTGATGGACCATTGGGGTCAACAACTCCTATCCACCTTTCCGGAATATTTTGAAATGGTAGGCTTTTACGCTGTACTACAATTGGGGCCCCTTTTAATGGGATGGCCAAAGGGTTAGTAACATTGATCTTAATCCGCCTTGTAGGGGCATAATCTTTTCCTTCTGTATACCACCCTGAATTAGATTGGGCATAGGCAATTCCCACTGATAACATGATAAAAATCAATATTGTGATCTTCTTTTTAAATTTTAAAAACATAGTCAAATTGTTATAGTGTATTCTATTTAATCTTGTACAAATGATTTCATTTATTGTACGTCTATTCTTCTAATGTACTCATCAAACACCAGGAAACTAATTTCCACACAATCCAGTGGCACTTTATCTGCTGTATCGTCTGGACGATGATAAACAGGCAAGGTCTTTTCATCATAGCCTCTACTATTGGCATGTAATGCTTTAGCACCTGACGGTTTAAAAGGTAATGAATCCATTACATAGCCATCACTTTCATCAAAAATAGGCTTTGCATCAATATTCAAATCTTTATGAATTTTGTGAATCAGATCTTTTACATCCTGATTTTTTGAAGATATCCATAGATTAGGGCCATAGGTAAGGGAATCAAAATTTATAACATGCCTTATATCCTTTATTGTGTGATCAGCAATGCGACCTTCGGCATAATGATAGGCTCCTTCATAAACATATTCTTCTGAATCGGATGCAATAAAAGTGAGTGTATGCTTATTTTCTCTTCCAGATGCAGCATGTGCAAGCATGAGCATCACAATAACAGAAGATGTATTATCATTTGCACCAGGCGTATTAAAAATGGTATCTAAATGGGCAATTACCAAGATTTCTTTCTTACTTTTCCCCTTGATCTGACCAATTACATTTATTCCTGGAGCTTTATAAACGGGATGATATTCTGATTTAATCCATGCCTGTTGTTTATTTTTAACACTTCGCTCAAGGAGTGGAATATCCTGTTTCCCAATACCAAATACAGGGACCGAAATTGAAAGATTTCCTGAACCTGATCCGGCAATTGCTTTACCATACTGATTGACAGAAAAGTAGGCCAAAATAGTAGCGTTTTGTTCATCAAGAATTACAAAGCCATTTCCACTTTTAGCGATTATTCCTTGAACTCCATCTGCTGTAGTACCAACACCTCTCTTTTGTGGTATTGCTTCAATATGCTGACCTCCAACAATCAGATTAGAACTGCTTATTGGATCCCAATTATCAAATTCATATTTATCGTAATTCACATCTGGCAAGGAACGTTTCATTTCCTGAAAAACAACCTTTGCTGCCTTTGCATAAGCTTTACTTCCACTAGGCTTCGGACCAATATCTGTCACCAGTTTTTTAAGCAGTGATGTTGTGTATTCTTGTCTCTTTTGTGCTGTATTTACCAGATCGGCAGCCTGAATATTTTCAGCGAATAACCATTTACTACTCAGCATTAAAAATGCTAATCCTCCGCTCATTTTTATGAACTCAGCACGCTGTAGCTTTTTATTCCCCTCCATTCTTCTAATTTCAATTCAATCAAGTTCTATAAAACCAATCGCAGTATTTATATATTAATTATTTCAGGGATTATAAGAAACCTGAATCTCGCTTATAGGCCCAAGTATTGACCTTATATTTTTCGTGCGAACTTTTATGCTATTCAAACCACTCTTCAGTGTCCAATCCCATGATTTCTGGTTCCGGCTTTGCCACTCAGAATTATTCACAGAAACCAGAAAACTATCAAAACCTCCGGGAGTAAAAGTATCAACCTCTACCTTCAACATTCCAGCTTTTGTGGTTTCATTAAGATAAACCTTAGCCTGATTAAGTGGTTGATAAAAATCTGACTCACGGTTCGTATATCTTTGGTACTCATCACGCCTTGGAAAGACATCATCATACCAATTTAAAAAACCATCCCATCCCCACATGGTATCACCGGTATGAACCGGAACAGGTAAAGGATTTGAAAGAAAATCATTTCGTGGGATAATTCGAAAATGACCCATAATCTCTAGAATATGTGTACCACCACCACCTTGTATTGAAAATGGATTATTCCCCTGACGCTGACCAACATTTAGTCGGGATACAAGTTCTTTGCCTATTTCAGGTGCAAAAGGACGTTGCCAAGTTTCCACACGGGGCATTTCAGCAGCAAGCAAATTATGAATTTCAAGGAGGTTGAATGGAATTCCAGTTTCTGGATCGAAATAATAATAATCTCGGGTTGAATCCATATATATCCATTTATTTAACTGATTTGACCAAACCTCAGTCACTTCATGTCCACTTTCGCCTTCACTATGAATATTAATATGCCGTGCCTGATATCCCATTGAAAGTAAAGCCCCGATTAAAGCCTGATTAGGATAAAGGCACATTTCAATCATTCGCCTGCCTTTAAAATAAGGTCCATTGAGCTGCGGCATTCCTGTTCCTTCTGCAATTACAGGACTTACAGTTACGTTATTCCAGTTCCAGGAATAGGCATCACTTGTAAGTGGTACCCTGTAGGCCCAATTTAGTAAGCGCATCATTACTTCGAATTCTGAATCAGCACCTTTAACGATCTTATCCAACTGATGATCTTCTCTATACTTTTTCAGGTCCAGATGATTTAAATCCTCATATGAAAAATGATAAGAAGGCTCCACAATTTTTCCATTGTTGATTACCTGGGCATGCAGGCCCTTACCTTTATTCAATGATTGGTCTTGCCATGTAGCTGTATAACGAAATCTTCTGATTAGGGGTGTCTTGAGTGGGTCGTTTGTTGAAAGTTCAGCCTTCCACTGCATATAGTGCTTTTCAGCAAGAGAATACTCTTGCCCTCTTTCCAATGACTGCCAGGCAGTCCAGGAGTCATCTCCGATAACAGGACTTGATCCAAAGCGAATGAAAGCTTTAGCCTTGGTTTGGAATGGCTCTTCAAAATCAGGCCAAAAAGTTAGTTTAAGATTAGCAGAGCTTAGTTTTAACGGATTATCTCCGTTTACCGGGTCAATTAAAGGTGAAACATACTCACCTGAAGGCAGAAAACGATCGATACTTAGTCGAATTGAATATTCACCGTCAATCAAATCCATAGCACCAAGTCGCGTATCAGACCAGCTTTTTCCCCCATTACTGCTTTTCAAGGAACGATTCGGACTTGTACGGGTTAGTGAGCCGCGTTTAAATTCATTAATGTGGGCAATCAATACCCTCCAGGAAGTTGAATCGCTCTCTGTCCACATGAGAATCTCATTTTTCCCTTTTCGAAGTTTTTCAACAGGAATATCTACATAAAACCATCGGTCTAATCCTGCCATATCGATATATTGCCGAGCTTGAGGATAAGCAATAATTGAAGCAGGCCTAATAAATTTTTCACCATTCAGCGACAAATAAAGCGGTTCTCTGTTGCCTTTAACCTCCATACCCTTAAAAACTATTCTGGCAGAGGCAGCAGCAGGATGCTCAATCTCTAGGATTTTTTTTATAACGATTCCTTTTCTAAGATCTTCAACCCACTCAACAGGACCTTTAGTATACGTTTTATACCCTTCAGGAAGACCAGCAGCAGGAGCATCATCTTCAATAAGTTCAGTATCCTGAAGTCTAATTATTTTTTTATTAGTATCAAACTGAAGTTTGATCAATTGTGCCTGACTTTCAATACCAGCGGCATCAAATTCAATTTCTTTTATCCTAAAATCAGGATTGTTTTTTTTATCAAAACCAATAGTACCTCCGTTATTGCTCTTGAAATTTGATTGGCCATTACTGACAATCTGAGCAGAAACAGAAATTACGGTGAAGCACATAACAATAAGAAAAAGGAATAGTACTTTTCTTATTGCTATGTGCTTTGAATTACCGCGTGTAAATAAAATATTCATTATAAAAACGATGTCATTTACAAACACATTTATAAATTAATCAACTGGCAAAGGGAAAGATGCAATCGGTTTAGCATCCCACCAAAGTCTGGTAGCAAAAGTATCCGGACCACCTAAAAGAGTCAAGGCTGCTTCTGTTGCCACTTTGTTAGTGGAATAAGCATTTGAAGGATATATAATTCTTCTTGCCAATTGAGTTCTTGTTAAAGCTAGATTATCAGACTGTATAATGGCATATCCTTTAGGATAACCGGTTCTACGACGTTCAGCCCATGCTTCAGTGTCATTAATTGGGAATAAAGACAACCATTTTTGAGTTATAATCTGCTCCAAATTTCTTTCAAAAGTTCCAGTTGTTTCATAAAGTACAGGGATGTCAGTAACTGGCGGACTATTTCTCGCATCAGGTTTACCAAATTTATCCAATGGTTTTGCAGGCAATTTAGTGCTGGTAATGTATGCATCAATTACAGCATCTGTAGCAGTTGTCCTGAATTTTATAGATGCCCTGATGCCTTCATTATAAAGTGCTTGTGCCGTTCCTCCCATATTCCATCCTCTCAAAGCGCCTTCAGCCCTTAAGAAAAATACCTCAGAAGCTTCCATGATATGATCTGGCTCATTAGTACCTCCATTATTTATAGGCAACCATTTTTTTCCAACATAGGAATAGGATAAATCAAGGTCTTTACTCCTTAATGATGCTGGATAACCATTCCTAAATCCTACTAAACCACCAAAAACAGCAGTGGCCGGAGTTAAGCGTCCGCAACATGGCTGAGAATATACAGGGATTCTTGGATCCACATATCCATTCATTAAACTTGCCAAAGTAGAAGTTAGTACAAATTCACTGATATACGTAATTGTACTAAGTTTATTCACATTGGTTCCATCAATTTTAACCTTTGAAATAGCGTTATCTGAGTTACTAATTATTACACCTTCGGGAGCACTTAAAGCTTTTTCAGCTTCCGCTTTTGCCTTTGATGGATCAGCATAAACTATCCTCATAGCAAGCCTCAGACGCAATGAATTAAGAAATTTAAGATTTTTTAACACATTTCCAGCGTAAACAAGATCATGCGATCCAGTACCATTAGCAAAAATAACATACGACGCACTTGCTGCCCTTAGATCTACAGCTGCCTCATCTAATATCTTAAAGAAATCATAATAAATGTCCTTCTGAGAATCGTATGCAACGCTAGTTTTACCATTGCCAAAATTAGAATAGATTATTGGACCCCAATAATCAGTTTGACGGTGATATATTTGAGCTTTCCAAATCTTACAAAGTGCATTCTCTGGCTTTTGATTAAGTAATGCTGTTGATTTGAGTGCTAAATCCAATTGATTTGCGGAAGCTCCATAGCCAGTATTTGAATAAAAGCCTTCCAACATTAGGTTTGCCCAAGAGGCCGGACCATTATAATTGGAGGATGTAAAGTTAGGATGCACTGTGGCCTGAAACTGTGAGTACTCCCCAGCAAAAAGATTGTTCCCCTGATACCAGGCTCTCATACCAAAATGCTGGGCTTCAGCAAAGGCAAAACCGATCATACTAGCATCTAACTGGTCAGCAGTAAGCTCACCTCTGGGCTTATTCAAATCATCAAATTTTTCGGTACAAGAAACTGTACTCAATATGAGTAGGATTACTAGTGCAGCAACACTACTTTTTAAATAATATGTTATTTTCATGATATTAATATTATATCTAATTAAATATTATCGATTATAAATTTCCTAAAAATCTACCTTTAAATTTAAACCAAAGGTTCTTTCAGTAGGTGGTGCATACGTTTGGTAACCTGCTGATGATGTAGCAGCTCCAGAAAGAATTTCAGGATCCCAGTCACCGTTCATATGTAAAAAGAACAGATTCCTTCCCACCAATGATAACTTGACGTTAGAGATAAATCCAACTTTGGCTAACATTGATTTTGGAAAAGTATAACCTAATGAAGCCTCTCTTACCCGGGTATTAGTAGCACTTCTAATAAAAGCTTCACCTATAGGTGTATTTCTACCACCATAAGTTCTCCAAAAAGTTTGTGAATTAATGGCAATGGTATTAGTTGACCCATCTGCCAGTACAGCTTTTTCATTTGGAAATAAATTTTTACCGAACACTAAACCTCCATCCCTGCCTGCAAGGGTTTCTTGGCTAGTTCCTTCGCCATACAAAAGACCATCTGTGATAGAAACAAAAGTTCCACCCTGTCTGTGTTCAATCAGGAAGCTAAAGTTAATATTCTTATAAGTTAAGTTATTCGAGATAGCTCCCATCCAATCAGGATTAAAATTACCTGCTAAAACAGATCTTCCAGGAGTTAATGTTGGCATACCATTTGCTGCAACAATTACACTTCCCTGAGCATTTCTGGCCCATCCTCTTGAATACATATTACCAAATTCTTGTCCTTGAGCAACCACAAAATCAGACATATACGAATCTCCACCAACAATGATACTTGGGCGTTCATCTGATATTTTATTAACCCAGTTTTTATTTTTTCCGAAATTACCGCTTATATCCCAGGTAAACCCGCGAACATTTTGTAGCGGAGTTGCTGATAAAACAACTTCAATACCCTTGTTTTCAACATCTCCTCCATTAGTATAAAATGCAGCAGCACCAGATCCTGACGGTAAGGAAATTGTAAACAACTGGTCAAAAGTATTAGTCTTATAAGCAGTAATGTCCAATCCTAAACGGCCATTGAATAAACGCGTATCAAGACCAATCTCATAGCCTTCAGTAGTTTCAGGTTTAAGATTTGCATTGGGTATAATACCCCCCAAAGTTATGAAACCATAGTTTCCACCGGTTCCAGCAAAACTAGTAGAGCGGCTTAATTGATAAGGAGAAGCACTACTTCCTACTTTAGCCCAAGAGCCCCTAAGCTTTGAATATGAAATTACATCAGGAAGTCCTGGTATCATATCAGTAAGAATAGTAGAAAGTCCAATTGAAGGGTAAAAATACGATCTGCTATTAGCAGGTAGAGTTGAACTCCAGTCATTACGAGCAGTCACATCTAGATAAAGAAAATTCTTCCATCCAATATTTCCTGAAAAATAAACTGATTGTGTCTCTTGTCTGGCACTTGGGTTAAATGCTCCTTGTGTCAGGGAGGTATTACCGAAAGAGAAAAAATTAGGAATAATCAGTCCTTGTTGTGTACTGGCACTCATACTTCCTGAACCATCTGTTTTTCTTAATGTACCACCAACCAAGGCTGAAACATTCAGGTTTTTGGTTATGTTGCTATTATAAGACAAAAGAGCATCATGATTCCAAGTTTGACCAGGGCCTGAGATACTCGCACTGTAACTACCAAAATTATCTTGGCCGCCACCGTATGAATCAATCCAAGCTTTTCTTTCATTGGTACTTGATCCACCATCAAAAGATGACCGGGCTATTAACTTAAGTTTATAAGGCAAATCAATTGTTAATGAACCTAATGCAATTACCCGATCAGCCGTTGTATAATTCACAACACGGTTCAATAACCAATATGGATTCCTCCCAATGGTAGATCCTGGGCTCCAAAAATGTTGTTTGTTATTACCAATTGCGTCGGTATATTCAAATTGTCTAAGATCACCAATCCTTATATTTCGAGGCAACCTGTAAATATTCATATATGGATTATTAGCTGCATTATCGCCAGTTCCAAAGTTATTATCTACTTCATTCCGGATATAATTCAGCTTTGTATCCAATGAAAGCCACTTCCTTAATTTGCTAGTCACTCTGACAGATGCATTATCCCTTCTTAATTCGTTGTGTTGCATCAATCCCTTTGCATCCTCTCTTGTATATGAGAATGCCGTTTGGGTATTTTCAGATCCAACAATTGCATTTACGTTGTGTGACATATTGGAGGTTGTCTGAAGAACGTCCTTATAGTTATTAGGTTGAGCAGAAAAAGCATATTGTGTTCCTATTAAACCTTTGGCACTTGACCAGTGATCTACCATCTGACCAGTCATTTTAGGTCCCCAATTTTCTTCTGCGGCTTTATTATATACTCCTGAAACTCCCTGGCCATACTCATTCTGAGGCACAAAAGTCATGATGGGTTGACCTGTCACAAAGGTTTCATTAACGCTGATCTGAGCCTGACCCGCTTTTCCTTTCTTTGTTTCAATTATTATAACACCATTTGAAGCAGCACTTCCATACAATGCGGCAGCATTTGGACCTTTCAGTACGTTAATAGATTCAATATTATCAGGGCTGAAATTCGATATTGCAGTGCTCAAAGGAACACCATCAACAACATATAGCGGACTGCTATTCCCGTTTATTGAACGGTTTCCTCTTAGTATTACGCGTGATGCAGTACCTAAACCAGACCCGCCTAATTCAATTGACATCCCTGCCACTTTTCCCTGTAGTGAATTGATCACATTCAAACTACGTGTTTCAGAAAGTTCTTTTGCACTTACACCCTGAGTAGCATAAGTAAGAGATTTGGCTTCTCTCTTAATTCCCAAAGCTGTAACCACAATTTCATTTAAAGATGTAGATGATTGTTCCAGACTAACATTTAATGTGGTCTGATTGTTTACTACAACTTCTTTGGTATTATAACCGATATAAGTAAACACGAGTGTTGCATTATCTGGAACATTCAATGAATAGCGGCCATCAATATCAGTAGATGCTCCGATATCAGATCCTTTAACTTTAACACTTACACCCGGAAGTGTTTCTCCTTTTGGATCTTTTACTTGGCCACGAACTACAATATCAAGTTCGCCGATTAATTTATCATTCAGAACCAATGAGCTGGGATCCAGCGTCTTTTTTTCTGAATTTATAATCATGATCCGATTATTTACCTGTTTAAAATCAAGAGATGTATTAGCAAGCATATCTTGTAAAAAGGCCGCCACCGACTTTTTTGATGAGGGTATTACCAGTTTATCAATATCCTTTACATCGGCATAACGATACATAAATAGAAAAGGACTCTGCTTTTCAATCTTTTGAAATGCCATTAACAGGGACTCATTTTTGAGCTCAAGTTTGACTTCAACCGCATCAATAGCCTGACTTTTTACCGGTGGGGCAGAAAATAGCTGAATGGATGTAGTTAAAACAATAAAAAGTGCTAGTCTTAGCTGCATAATTAGTAGAAATGTTTTTTCAAAAAATAGCCTGAGATTATCCAAAATAAGGCTTTTTTGCTGATGTTCAGCATTAAGTGTAAAAAAAATCATAATTTTACTTCGTTTTAAAAGTTAACAAATTGCCTAATATATATTATCAAGCAGGATTTAAAACACTATTGTTTTCCGATAGCAGTCGAAAAACAAACTCCCTCTGAAATATCTGCACCAACAGAAATTCAGAGGGTTTTTTATGGTGGTAATACTCTATACATAGGCTCTATTTGCGTTTATAAAAATTTATTTAATTTTATTATATTTAAGCTATTTTGAACTAATCACGACTTCCGATTTATCGATATCATAGGTGTATTTAGCATCATTAAATTCTGCAATACTGTTTAATATAGTCTCAATTCTTTCTTCTTTCAAAACAGTTGTAGTAAATCGCTTTGATTTGAGATGGTCATCTCCAATTAGAATTTTAACCTGAAAACGGTCCTCCAAAAGTGCTGATGCTTCTGAAATAGTTACATCACTCAATAGTAGATCATGATCTTTCCATGCTAAATATTCAGGTAAATTAACTTCCTTTTGAATAATATTTTCATTCAACGTATTATAGGTAATTTGCTGATTTGGAGAAATAATTTTGAGTACCCTGTTATTTTCATCTTGAATTTTCACTTTACCCCTACTAACAGTTACCCTAATATCTGACTCATCCGACCAAGCATTTATTTCAAATGCAGTTCCAAGAACAACCGTTTTTAACTTGCCTGTGTAAATAATAAACGGTTTTGATGGATTGTGCTTCACGTCAAAATACGCTTGACCATCCAAATAAACTTCTCTTTTTGCCAAGCCATCAAAACTAGAGGGATAATTAAGTTTGCTACCTGGGCTTACGATCACTGTACTCCCATCAGGTAATTGAATTAATCTATTCTCTTTAACACGAGAAAATCTAGAAATCACCGAGCTTTTATTAAGGTGTTTTTGATCTGTAAAATACAAGTCACCTGCAAACACAATAAAAAGGATAGCAGCAACAGATATAATTGAAATCCAAATTTTGCGACTTAAAGAATGATTATTCTTAATTAAATTATTCTCAGTAGATATAATATTCCTGATATTATAATCGATCTCACTCTTTAATTCTAACTTCTGTTCATTTGTTAAAGCATCTAAAATTTCAGGCTCCTGATCAAATAGATTATAATGTAATAAAAGAAGATCGCATTCCTCTTCAGTAGCTTCTTGCTGTAGGTATTTATTTAATAACTCTATGAAGTATTCCTTGTCCATTCTAAGCTTAAGCAATTAACTTTTCAATAAGACCATATTAATTAAGAATGTCCCATTATATATTAAAATATTTTTCGGGAATCAATTTATTATAGAATTCAGAGAGATAAATTGAAAAGCTAGATTTGAAAAAAGTATCGCTGATGTATGAGTCGATGTTTGTGGTTCAGGGCAACAGAGTGAGCTTCAATTGCTCAATAGCTTTGCCTAATTGATTTTGAACAGTTTTTCTAGAAATATGCATCTGACTGGCAATTAATTTTGTTGGCAAGTCATCATGAAAACGTAATCTGAAAATTTGTTGCCTTTTTGGGGGAAGCTTTAATAAAAGAGCTTCATATGATCGATAAAATTCTTTCCATAAAATATTAGAATCTGCATTCTCATTTTGAGCAGGAATATGATCAAGCAAATCAAAAAAAGGAGACAGATTTTTATTTTTTGCAGCAAGCTTAAATACTTGATTCCTAACCGATATACTTAAATAGGCAGGCAAATTAATTATAGGATTATGTCTGTTAATCCAGATACTAGCAAAAATTTCCTGTACGATATCTTTTGATTGCTCTGAATCATGCAATCGCTTATAAGCATTGAAATAGGTTTGTTCCCAATATTTATTAAACAAAAAATTAAAAGCTGATTTATTACCCTGATGAAGTTGGAGTAATAGCAAACTATCATTCTCGATTTCGGAGTTAATGTTTTTCATTTCTTTTAATTTAAAACAACGCACTGTTACTCAAACCTATTTTAATATTAATCTTACCTGCAGAAGAAATTATTTATTGATAGGTATTAATGATTGATAAAGTATAATTCAGTTTTGATTTAAATCCTGATTAATTGTCTAAATAATTCAAAAAACAAAAAGAATTATTAGGTATTAAAATCAATCAATTAAATATTTTATTATAATGTAATTTACGTTTACGTACCCGATAAACAAAATTATTTAGGATATTTTTTTTGACCCTAAATATGAGGCCTTAATATAAAAAAAGCAATAAATTATTTTGCTTGACGAATCATTCCTGCAATAGCATTCAAATCATACACAATCTTGCCATCCCTGATGGTCATTTCACATTCAAACTTCTGTTTGCCCCAATATTTATTCCCAGCAACATCTCTGAAACCGAAATTTCCATTACGCATGCTTATAATCGCAATATCAGCTACTGAACCTTCGGATAGATTACCAAGTTCTTCTCTCTTAATTACCTGAGCAGGTGTCCAGGTACTTGCTTTAATCAGCTCTGGTATTTTCATACCCATAGAAAGGAAAATAGATAAAACGTTCATTTGGTCTTTCATGGCTCCATTTACACTGCCCTGATGAAGATCAGTACCCATCGTATTTGGATAAAATCCTGCCTTTAAGGCAGGTAAAGCCTGATTAAAATTGAAACTACCGCCGCCAAAGCCTACATCGAATATAATTCCCTTTTTTTGAGCTTCTAGAACAAATGGTTTTAACTTGCGGGTTTTTAAATCTACAATTGGATCAACCACACCCCTTGAAGATTGTATAAAGGTGTGGGTATAAATATCTCCAGGGCGAAGATATTTTGTAAAGAGCTCTTGAATTGAAAAATACAAACTGTTTAGATCAATCATGACAGGCATATTGGCAAATTTTCCTGCATCTACCCCTCGCTGAACCGGGGTCCATTCTGAGCCTGTAAAATGGGCAACCTTAAACCCCACGATATCTTTTTTATGAACAAGGGCAGTATCTGCAGTTCTTCTTGCATCCATATCACTCACATTTTGCTCATAGTTCTCTATTCCTCTCATCCCCTCTCCAACAATATTTAGCAAAGACAATACTCTAGTTTTTGAAACATCAATGATATTTTTTTTGAATGTCCCAAATGATCTCCAACCGGCACCTCCCGCATCAACTACTGTAGTTACCCCTGAACGAAACGTAGATTGATCAGGAAGTACTGCAACTGTTCCTCCACTCAAATAACTATCCGTATCAAAACCATAAAAAACATGGGCATGAATATCAATCAGCCCGGGAGTAACATACATATCCTTTGCATAAATAACCTGCTGAGCCATTAATGTATCAATATTCCTTGCAACACGAACAATCTTATTATTCTGAATGGCAATATCCATCACATCATCAATGCTATTTTTTGCATCTATTACGTGCCCCCCCTTAATCAACAAGCGGTAAGGAAATTGTGCCTGAACAGCAACAGAGAAAGATATCAAAATTGAAAAAAACAATAATTTTTTGAGGCTCATATAAATACTTTAGGTCTTAAACTGATGCTTTAATTAATTCTTCATTAAATCTTTTGGCAACAATCTTTTCCTCGCCGGTCTGCATCATCCAAACAGACAGTATCATGGCATCATTAATGCTTTTTGGGGCTTCAATAGAGGGTTCACCATTTCTAAGATTGAGAGTCATCTCTTTGGTGCTTAGCTTTATTAGCGACTGGTCCCAAGATATTCTTAAGGTTGGGGTTACATTGGCTATTGGTGGGACAAAAATTTCTGCTTGAACACCTTTCACTTTTTTTACTGCATTTAAAATTACATTAGCACGATCTTCCCACATTTGCCATTCTTTACCCTGATCAAGATTAATAAAGCGATCTAATGCGGCATACATACCAAAAATCTCTTCCTTATTAACCTTCATTCCGCGACCAATATTGTTTCCTCCTGGAGGAGCACTCAAACGGGCGGCTGCAATAATTTCTTTTCTACCCATCAAAATTCCGGCACTCTGCGGACCGCGGATAGCCTTTCCTCCTGAAACACAAACCACGTCATAGCCCATATCATTGAATTTCCAAAGATTCTCAACAGGCGGAACATCAGCAGCAATATCAACCATTGCAGGAATTTTATGTTTTTTTGATATAGAAAGCCACTCATCATGTCCTATTTTACCCCATGGAGCTGCTTCATTGTAGAACCAGGTCATAGCGGTTTTAGAATTGATAGCCTTCTCGAATTCTTCTACAGTTTCAACGAAAATTCGCTTTATTCCGGTATTACTTAAGGCATGGTCATAAGAACCACTATGTGTTTTCTGCAAAATCACTTCATTCCGTTCAAAATCAGTAACATCAGGTAACTTGGCCACCTTTGCCTTATCCATTCCGGTGAGGATTCCGGCCGTTCCCAAAACCAATGCCGACCAGCAACCTGAAGTAACCATAGCGGCTTCAGCATGACACATGGCTGCGATCTTTTCGCCAACTTTGTCTTGTAAATCATTATACAAAACATATTTTCTCGAAGCCCCATTTATTGCTTCCATCACCTCATCGGCCATCAAAGAAGCAGTATGGGTGGTATAAACACCATAGGCATTAATAAATGTTCTTAAACCTAATTCCTTAATCAGATCTCTCTTAACAATAGAGCTTGCAGCACTTACAGGATTAAATGGAACAGTAGTTAGTCCGCCTGCCAAGGGTGCTACAGATAAATATCTAATCAGTTCTCTACGTTTCATGATGACATTTAATAATGATGGGTCTAATTTTTTGAAAGCAAGGATGCAGAAGATTTATCCAGAATGAATAAACAATTAGCATGTGTTTGTAAAATACTCGCAGGATCATTATTACTTACCTTATTCTCCAATGTATTTTTAACAGCCTCAGCTTTCCTGCTATCCGGTACGGAACAAATAATCATTTTTGATATGCATATCTGTTTGATTGACATGCTTATTGCCTTTTTTGGAACTTCTGCCAATGAAGGAAACCATCCTTCATTAAACTGTTGCAAACGACATTTTTCATCCAGATCTACAACAATATAAGGTGAGACCGTATCAAAATCAGCAGGAGGGTCATTAAAAGCTAGATGACCATTTTCGCCAATTCCAACGAATGCCACATCAATTGGGTGATCGGTAATGATCTGATTTAAACGCTCACATTCTTCTTCAGGATCTGTTTCACCATTAACCAGATAACTGGCTTTAAGCGGACTTACCAAATTTAAAAAACGTTCTTTGAGGTATTTCCTGAAACTTGCAGGTGCTGTTTCAGGAAGGCCGATATATTCATCTAGATGAAACATCACCACCTTTGACCAATCAATAGTTGTATCTTCAACTAGGTTTTTTAACGTTTCAAACTGACTTGCACCAGTAGCAAGAATAACATTAGCCTGTCCTTTTTCTTTAATTGCATTAATTATTCCCTCTACAGCAGCAGCTGCAGACACTTTCCCTAATTCGACAGGATTATCGGTTATTTTTATATTCATAAATTATTAATTATTAATCAATTGCTATTTAGCTCAGCTCAATTTCAATTACCTGAGCGCTTATTTACGTGCAGTTACAGTGATCTCAATTCTTGCAGGGCCAATCAAACTTTTAATTCCCATAATAGAACGTGTAGGACGTGGTTCATCAAAATAGGTGCGATAAACAACATTCATACGCTCAAAAAGCTCCATATCTGTAAGATACACCTGAACAGAAACAACATCTTTATAATCCATATCTGCTTCCTTTAAAATCACACCGATCTTGTCTAGTACTTGCTTAACTTCAGTCTCAAATTCTTCAGGAATAACACCGGTCTTTGGATCTTCGCCGCTGAATCCGGCTACATAAAGTGTACCATCAACCAGAATTCCTGGCGTGAATGGCAATCCACGGTTATATCCTTCTGGCATAATATTTTTCCGTTCGGAGCTAACTTTTTTTGATTCGCTTGTCAAATTGCCTCCGCAGGACGTTAATCCAAAAACGAGCAAAGAACCTATTAAGATGGTTGATTTCATTTTTTATGTTTAATTGTTATTGTTTTAAACTAATGTAGCATTATTTATACTAAGCCTTTATTGTGAATAAGGATTCATTATGGCTTTGTTACACTTCTTAATTTACTAACTTCAAGCGTACTCACTGCACTGGCCTTATTTCCAAAACTCTGTCGTATATAAGTTGATATAGATGCAATTGCATGATCATCAAGTATTTTGGCATGAGCCGGCATTAAACCTTGCCAGGATTGTCCATTCACCTTAATTTCACCTTCGAGGCCATTTAGAATAGCATTGACCAGCCTGGTTTTATCTCCTATCACCCAATCCGATCCGGCAAGCGGAGGAAATCTGCTATCGTCTCCCTTACCATTACTTTGATGGCAATTTGCGCAATAAGTAGTATATAAAATACTCCCAGCCAACCGATCTCCCCGCTGCAGATTATCTTTCACAACATCCGGTGTTTTGATATAAGACCTCTGCTTACGAAGCTCCATCTTTGCCAGCTGCGCATCGCCAAATTTCTCTTTATCTCCTGTATACATAACCCTCCAAATCTTCCCTTTATTAGATTCTGAAATGTATAATGAGCCATCCGGACCTGTTGAAAGCCCCATAGGCCTATAAACTGCATCACTCGTATTCACAACTGTATCAACACCGGTAAAACCATCCGCAAACACCTCCATTTTACCATTTGGCTGCCCATTTTCAAAAGGAACAAAGCACACAATATAACCGGCCTGTGGATAGGGCGAGCGATCGGTAGAACCATGAAAAGCCACGAAGGCGCCTTTTTTATACCGATCAGGAAACTGATTGCCTTGATAAAACATCACATCCATTGGTGCCCAGTGCCCAGGAAAACCAATTACAGGTACATCGAAATCGGCTGCTCTACCAATTATTTTACCATCACCACCATAACCGGGCTGGAGCATATTTTTTTTCAGTAATTGATCATAATAAGCATAAGGCCATCCAAAATCTGAGCCTTCAGTAACTTTCAGCAAAGGTTCTGAGGGAAGTACCGCGGCTTGCCATGCCGTATATAGATCTGGATAAAGGGTACGGAAATTATCAATTCCATTCATCACAGCATACAAATGGTCATCCGTATTGTTCCATACCATACCTACCACACTCCGGATACCCGTAGCAAATTTATACCCGTCCTTTTGTGTTTGACCAGTTTTATTGGCATCAAAACGCCAAATTCCGGCATGATCGATCCGTTCTGGCGAAGGATCCAAACCTTTGCCACCCGGTATTCCGGTCGGCCCGTATTTAGCCATATCCTGTCCGGCATCTGATGGTGATCCAAAAGGAACATACATAAATCCCTTTTTATCGAAAGCCAATGGTTTGGTGGTATGCCAGTTTTTTGCAACATGAGGGTCTAGATCAGTAAGTAAAACCTCTGTTTTACTGTCAGGAACCAATTGCCCCTTACTTAATTTATTTCTTAATACCTGATTTACAGTACTTGTATATAGATAACCATTGTGAATGGTCATACCTACAGCAGAGCTGCCTACATCCGTATAATCTCCAAAATATACGATCGAATCTGCCCGCCCATCCTTATTGATATCTCTTAAAGCTACGGTGCCTCCAGATCCCTTCATTGCCCGGTTATAAGTCAACTTGACATAGATATCTCCATTCGCATTCACTGCAAGATGTCTGGCCTTACCAATACTGTCAACCACAACCAGCGCCTCAAAATTATCAGGCAAAAATAAGCCTCCATTATCTGCAGAGGCCTTAGGCAGGGTAGTAGAGATCTTTGAACAGGAATAAACCAAAATCATGATTAATGCCAGAACAAAATAGAAACTACTGAACCGGGTCTTTAAAATTGCTGAAATAGTTCGATAAATAATCATTCAATATAGCTGTTATAATATGTTGAGCTCTGAAAACTATTTGCTCAAATATTTTATTAATAAACTCATATTCTTTTCATATTCCCTAGTAGAAATATAGTGTTGCTCAGAGGCGTCAACTATTCCTTTACCATTTTCATCACTCAATTTAGCTGTATTCATTTCCTTACCATCTGCTGAAATGGAATAAGGTCTGCTTATCTGAATATGCTTCACTAGCCAGCGGTCCTGATCCAAAGATTTAACAACAGAATTAATTACTGATTCATTTGGGATAGTTCCAATTGCTGAACCTATTAGAAATTGTTTTTGAGGTAAACCTTCCACTTTACTCACCTTTAAGGGTGAATTCTTTACAGCTTCATCAGCAGCAAGTGAACTGACTCTTTTATACTCATCTTTCAGATACTGAATATTTATATTGGCTTTACCTCCATAATGCGCCAAAAGATTTTTGTCGTCGTAATCAACCCAATAATGACCTTCGCTCACGCCATTACCTTTTCGATGTGCATAAAGTCCTTTATTGGTACCAATTTCAATAAATGTAGCATGGGTACGTGTTCCTCCTTCACTTTTATCTGGAGACAGCACGGTACTTTCAAGCCATTTTATTGCATCCGGAATGCGGGCAAGGAATTTACTATCACCCGTTAACTGATAGTATTTTAACAATAGTAAGGTATTAGTATATGTAAATCCGGGCATTAATGCCGCTGGCTCATAACTGCGGGCATAAGTGGGCTTAAGTTCCATATTGTATTGCTGCCCCCATCCTCCCTGCGGATTTCCTTGCTGAGTAATCAGATAAAAATTCATACCCCTTCTGATTGGATCCAAAAAACGCTCTTCGCCGAGTGTAGCATAACACTGAATAAGAAAATCAATATTTCCAGAGATTACCTCATCGTTGAATGTGTAAAAAGATGTATAATCTTCCTTGCCATTTTTGGGATGGTTGTTCTTTAAAGGATACCGCTGAGGCCATCCTCCAAGAGGGTACTGACTGTCAATAATTAGCTGAATTGCTTTGTCTAAAGCAGGTTTATACTGAATATCTAATTTTTGCAGATAGATCTTCAACAGAAAATTTGCTGGCCCAGAGGTATTGGAATCATCAAAAGTGGTATTGTTATAGTAATAATAATATTCTTCAAAACCCCATGCATTTTTACCTATTGTATTGTACCATTGTTTTAAAGAACGATCGCCGGCAAAGTCGATCATGTAATTCCATCCACCCTCAGGCCGCTGCCCCCAGATCAATGCAGCGGCAACTTTCTCTGCAGCTTGATAGTAATATTCATCTCCTGTTGCGTTATAGGCATCCAAAAAAATATTTCCCATGCTCACTGTTCCTGGATCCTGAACCCATATCTGAGTCTGATATCCTTCCAATTCTCCCCAACGACGCGAAAAATCAGGTAAATAATTGGCAACATATCCACCATTAGTACTTGCCTTTTCAACCATAAACCTAGTAGCTCGAAGCATGGCTGAGCGGACATCCTCATTCAGATTTTTAGGCTGTGAAAAACTAGTGAAGGCTAACAAAAACAAAAACGAAATAGTACCGAAAATAGATTTGAAAGTTGCCATAGTAAATTATTTAATAGTTTACAATATTTCTGACTTTGGTAATCTGCTCATTTGTAAGAATAAGCTTTCCTGCTACCGCATTTGATTCAAGCTGCTTAACACTTGAAGAAGATGGAATAATTGGCCCCATTCCCTTCATTGTTAACATATAAGCCATAGCAAGCTGACTAAGTTCCACTCCCATTTGGTTTGAAATAGCGGCAAGAGCATGTAGTTTAGTCATGTTTTCTGGACTAGTCTTTTCTTTTAGATCTCCTTCATCAAACAAACGGTCGCCAGGACCAGCCGCAACCGGATTTAAATACCTATTAGTTAGAAGCCCTCTTGCCATTGGGCTCCAGCCTATAAATGAGATCCCTTGTTCAGAAGCATAATCCAAAACACCCTTATCAATTACTGATTCGCCATCTAACAGGTCAAACTGATTCTGTACTGCCAGGATACGGCTTCTGACAGAAAGTTGAGACTGAACAGTCTGATAGGTTTTGAGAATATCCACACTGGCATTTGAAACGGCAAAATAACGTATTAGATCTTGTTTTACGAGATCTTCAATCGCTTCAAGACTTTCTTCTGGAGGGGTAATTCCATCGAATCTGTGAAAATATAGTAGGTCTATATGATCAATTTGAAGCCTTTCAAGACTTGCATAAACTGATTCCATGATATTTCCTCTTGAAATTCCACAATGATTCGG
>CAMDKO010000029.1 GCA_945901155.1 Pedobacter schmidteae | reverse complement strand
GATGAAATAACCCGTTTAGCAAAACTGGGTTTCGAGATGGCAATGAACAGAAGTAAAAGACTTTGCTGTGTAGATAAAGCCAATGTTCTTGAAAGTTCACGTTTATGGCGGGAAACAGTCCAAGACATGGAAAAAGATTATCCTGAAGTGACCGTTAGCTACGAATTTGTGGATGCTGTAGCCATGCGACTTGTTCAATGGCCAAGCACCTATGATGTGATGATCACTGAAAATCTGTTTGGAGATATCTTAACTGATGAGGCCTCTGTTATTTCAGGCTCAATGGGATTAATGCCTTCTGCATCGATCGGGCTTCACACTTCTTTATTTGAGCCAATACACGGTTCTTACCCTCAGGCTGCAGGCAAAGACATTGCTAATCCTTTGGCCACTGTGCTTTCGGCAGCCATGATGTTTGAAGATGCTTTTGGATTAAAAGAAGAAGCCGAACTTATTCGCGAAGTAGTAAACAAATCTTTAGCTGAAGGTATTGTTACAGAAGATATTGCCGGAAAGAACAAAGCTTATAAAACCACTGAAGTTGGTGATTGGCTGGCAAAAAATATTTAATCATTAAGGCTGGCAAGAATTAAAAAGCTCTGTCAGCCTTAAAATTCTAGGTAGTTTCTAATTATTACCTGAACTTTTTGCCCTTTACTGTATATACCAGGATTAGGATTCACTGCAATCACCTGAATTCCATTTCTTTCTAGAAGCAAGTCTTCATAGAAACCCTTAAAAAAAATATCCCGAATCAAATATCCTTTGCTACTCCAGCTACTTTTAAGCTGTACCCATTCAGGATAGATCATAATGCTTTCCTTTTTCGATTTTATACCCATCTGTCTGGCTTCATCGACAGTTAAAACAAATGCGTTGCCGAGTAATCTACCCGTATAAATATGAGCGGGCTCTGAATATAAAATATTAGGCTTACCTGATTCAATAAGTTTTCCGTCCTTTAAAATTAACATTTGATTCGCTAGTGTTAATCCATCAATTGGATCATGAGAAACAATAATGATCGTGATTCCCAACTCATCAGATAATCTTCTTAAATCTGCGCGAAACTGAGTTTTTAATACTGCATCAAGCTGACTGAAAGGTTCATCAAGAAGTAAAACTTCAGGCTCTGTAATAATTGCTCTTGCTAAAGCCACCCGTTGTTGCTCGCCCCCACTTAAGTCAACAATTTTTTTAGTTGCCAAATGATCAATCCGGAGAAATTCCATCATTTTCTTTGCTTTTTGCTTCTTGGCCTGCAAATCTTCATTAGAAAGCATACTTTCTATATTTTCATAAACCTTTGCAAAAAGATTCAGATTAAAATCCTGGCTAAGCATTTTCATAGAATCATGGCCAGGTATCAATTTTTCATGTGGCCCATTCAGATGCTCAGCTTTAAAAAAAACTTCGCCTGAATCTGGTGCAAGCAAACCATAAATAAGTTTCAAAAGCGTACTTTTTCCGCTTCCGCTTTCGCCAACAATGGCTATAAAATCACCCTTATTAATGCTAAGGCTGACTGAACTTAGCCCCGCAGACGAATCTTCAGAATAGTGTTTACTAACGTCTTTTAGAGAAATAAAAGGCTGTGACATGGTACCAAATATACTAAAAAACCCCGCCTGCTGAATTTATAAGGATTTCTGGCTACCGGTTTGACCTGATAGCTGATCATCAAAGATCGATGTTACTGATCTGTTTTAGGCTTGAGAAGTTTGAAAGACTGTTTGTAAACCAGAAAAGAGGAATTTGAAAATTCTATTTTTCTGGTTCCTGCTGGTCTTCCCAAATCCATATAAGGTTCGAAACGAAAGTCAAGATAAAGATTTGGAATAAGTTGCTTCTGATAGGAATAACGAAGCATGATCAATTTTCTGTTCTTTTCTGTATAACCAGGGTAGTTAATATGCTGAGAAACGCTTTGATATAAAGGCATTCCGTTTGAAGAAATAAATGACATTCCATTCCAATAAGTTCCCATCAATGAACCATAATGCGTATCAATTCCAGTATTAAGATACCAGCCGCATCCTTTAGAAAAAGCCTGCACATCTGCGAATGAAAAATCATTGAAGCCCATCACATAATTTTCCGTTCTAACTGAATTCACAAAGCCCGATAAGGGAATCTTTAATTTGAAACCCAAAGCCGTATTTACCAGCGTTTGCAAAGGTTCGGGGTCAATATCAATTTGTCCACCCTGATGAAAAACGGTTAATTGTACAGGAATAGAAAGATCGATCTTTGAATTTTTCATGATTTTGAAATCTGCTGAAAGTCCCCCCAGAACCTGCTCCTGCACAGGAGAAGGCTTGTAAATCATCCGTTTCCAATTAATAAATGCATCTAGGAACATCGAAGTGTTTTTAAGTATAAACTGTGTGCCATATTCTACAGGTTCAGTGATTCTTTTTTCAAAATCAAATAGCGGCTCAGCCATACGATGATGAATATTGCCTTCTAAAACACCATTAATCAGGGTGGTATTTCCATTTTGATATTTAACACTGAAAAGGGGAAGCGTTCTGTAAAAGCCTTCATCACCGAAATCTTTTTGCAAGTGAACACCCGCCATTACTGCAAGTCTAGGATGAGCATAATAAACTAGTTGGGGCTCCAACTGCGTTCCGAAAAGGGTATAACCGTCTTGGATTTTATTGAAGTACTCATAGTTTCGCATAAAGTTGAAACTCTGTACACTCAATTGAAGTTCGCCGGTTTTAAGACTATCAGGGCGAATACGATATTCTAAACTATCAGTAGATATCTGAGCAAAAGAAGTATAAAAAATACTTAGGAAGCCTAAAAAAATAAAGTATTTCTTCATTGAATTTATCAGTAATAAATGCTGACCTCAGGTTTAAATGATGATTTTAATAGGAATATCTTATATCCAGTTTGTAATATTATTTACCTTTTAACCGATAGTACTTATAGATCTTAACCGCTGACATGATTACCGCACTAAATACCACGAGGCCTGTTAAGCCATATATCCAATCAACTGCACTTTTAAGGATCACGGTAAACACGATGGCTACCAGAAAAATTGTAGCCAATTCATTCCAGAGCCTTAACTGAGTTGATGACCATGTAAATATGCCTTGTTTTAGCTTGTTCATAATGTTCTGACACAAAAAATGATAGACCAATAATCCAAGTACAAAGGCTAGTTTTACCAGCATCCAGTTCATACTTAACAAAACAGGATTAACCCAGATCATTGCGATACCAGCCAAGACAGAAATGGCCATAGCGGGGGTTGTGATAATATACCAGAGTTTATGCTGCATAATCTCAAACTGCCTTTGTAGTGTAATTCTCTCTGACTCAGTACGGTCATTAGCCTCTACATGATAGATAAACAAACGAACGATATAAAACAGTCCGGCCATCCAGCTTACAACAAATATGATATGAATTGCCTTGAGATACAGATATAGCATAAAGCTGAAAGTTGAAAGCTAAAAGTTGAAAGTTAAAAGTTAAAAGCTAAAAGCTAAAAGTTAAAAGCTGAAAGTTGAAAGCTAAAAGCTAAAAGTTGAAAGCTAAAAGTTAAAAGCTAATTCATTAACAATATAATACATAAAATAAAATCCTTATTACTCCATAGTAGCATAATAATACCTGTACCTCGTACCTCAGTCTTCATACCTCAGTCCTCAGTCTTCATACCTCGCATCTAATACCTAAACTCCTTAATCAGTTCAACAGCATATTTAACATGATCAAAGGGGATATCCGGCATAATACCATGACCCAAATTAAAGATAAAACCATCTTCTCCGCGCATGCGTTCAAATAAGCGATGTATTCTTTCCTTAATTACTTTCTTATCTGCATAAAGAATATGCGGATCTAGGTTACCCTGTATAGCAATTCCTGCAGGAAGTACTTTTTTAATATCCAGAAGATCGGCATTCCAGTCAACTGAGATCACATCGGGCTTTGATTCGGCCATCAGTGGTGCAAAAACAGAGCTCCCTTTACAAAAGGAAATGATTGGAATATCCTTTCTGTTCAGTTTTGAAATGATTTCTGTATTATAATTATGAGAGAATTCTTTATAATCATCCCATGACAAAGCAAGAGCCCAGCTATCAAATAGCTGAAGCGCATTAACACCGGCATTGATCTGAAGGTTTAAATAATCAACAGTAACCTTCGCGATTTTTGCAAGCAATTGATGAGCTAAGTCAGGATGGTTATGGATAAGAAGTTTGGTCAGTTTAAAATCTTTAGATGATCCTCCTTCTACGAGGTAACTCATCACCGTAAAGGGAGCACCTGCAAAACCTATCAGCGGAATACTTCCATTTAACCGCTGCTGAATTACTTTAATTGCATCTGCAACATATTGAAGTTTATCATCTACTTCTGTAAGCAATTTATCTACATCTGCCTGATTACGTACTGGATTTGCAAACTTTGGACCCACACCCTGAGTAAAACTCAGATCGCCGCCCATTGCTTCGGCGGTGACAAGAATATCTGAAAATAGAATTGCCGCATCAATACCCAATAAATTAACCGGAAGCATGGTCACATCTGCTGCGATCTCAGGGGTTTTACACATTTCTAGAAAGGTGTATTTATTTTTTATCTCCCAGTACTCGGGCATGAACCGACCCGCCTGGCGCATAATCCATACCGGAGGCCGCTCTGTGCTTTTTGAAAATGCAGCCCTTAAAAACAGGCTGTTTTGTATGTTATTCTCGCTCACTATGCTTTTTTAATTTCAGATTCAATCTTTGCTATAATATCTTTTACTCTCAACGATATTTTATATGTTTTTGCCATTTCAACATATGCTCTGGCACGTTCAACATCTTTTTTACGTAGGTTAATGTTTGCCAAATGTACCAGAACAATAGCTTTATCATTCTGATTTCGTAACGGAAATTTACTGGCAATTTGAAAATGCTTTTCAGCTTCATCGTAATTATGCCTGTGAAGTTCCAGATTCCCATAAATAAACTCATAGAAACCTCGCCTATGTTTACCCAAACGATCAGGATCTTCAATCTCCTTGAGTAGCACCTCAGCTTCATCGTAGTTTTTAGCATGGAATTCTCTGGCTGCCATAACCACTGTTCCTTCGCGAAAATAGCCCCAAATCAACAGGGCTATACCGATACCAATTGCTGCAGATATTTCATAAACCTGCTGAATGATAGTCCATCCAAGCAAAAGTATTGCAATTCCAATAACCCAAAGGCGGGCCTTTTTAGTAAACATTTATTAGTTATTATCTATAAATTTATATCCAACCCCACGGATTGAATGAAAATAAGTCGGATTTTTCTGATCAGGCTCAAAATACTTCCGGAAGGTCAGAATAAAATTATCAATAGTCCTTGTTGATGGATAAACGTCATAATTCCAAACCGTTTCAAGAATTTGCTCTCTTGAAACTGCCTCATTACGACGCTCGATCAAAAGTTTTAATAACATGGTCTCTTTCTTGGTTAGTGGCGTGATCGTTCCGTCATCACTTTTTAATTCAAAAGAATTAAAATAAATTGTTTTATCTCCAATCTTGTAGGAATTTAATTCCTTCAAATCATCACCTTTTAAGCTTCTTCGTACAAGATTTGCAACCCTTAAAATCAATTCTTCCAGATTAAATGGTTTCACCAAGTAATCATCAGCACCTTTTTTCAAACCCATCACACGGTCTTCACTCGTATTTTTGGCAGTCAAAAACATGATAGGAACTTCTGAATTTTCAAGTCTTATTGTTTCAGCCACCTGGAATCCGTCAATCTCGGGCAACATCACGTCAAGAATCACTAGATTAAAGCGCTCTTCTTTGAAAATTTTTAATGCTTTTTTTCCATCCGTTGCGGTTGATACTTTGTATCCTTCCATTTCCAGATTTAATTTGATAGCTTCTAAAAGATGATCTTCATCTTCTACCAGTAGAATTCTTTGTTTAATTGGCATTTGCGTTGAATATTACTTCGAAAATAGTTCCCGAAGGATTGTTGTTTCTAACTTTTATAAGAGCCTGATGCTTATCAAGAACTTGCTTTACTATGAACAAGCCTAAACCTGTTCCTTTAGTTTTTCGTGTCTCTTCACTCCCAACTCTATAAAACTTTTCAAAAATACGTGATTTTTCCTGATCATTAATACCTATACCTAAATCAGCTACGATAAAGTAGATCTGATCACCTTTTTGTTTCAGAGTTACCTTAACTTCTTCGCATGGCGGAGAGTATTTTACAGCATTTTCGATCAGGTTTGTAACTACTGAAGTTAAAGCAAATTTATCACCATTGAGAAAAATAAAGGGTTGAACCGATACTTTGATGACCTCCGAATTACAGGTATGTAACTGGAGCCGTTCAGCAACTGAATTGACGAGCTGCGAAAAATTTAACTGCTCCTTTGGAAAAGTGTACGACTGATTTTCAATCTTAGTAGCGATGAGCATATTCTCAACCAAATCATCAAGTCGCTCAATATCCTTTAATGAATTTTTTAAAAATGAACTCTGCTGTGCTGGATCAAGGTCTCTTTTCAGAATAGTCTCCAGATATAATTTTATAGATGCAAGAGGCGATTTCAACTCATGTGTTACAGAGAGTAAAAAGTTTTTCTGTTGTGTATGCAATTTCCTTTCACCTTTAATAGCCTTGTGCATGTAATATACCCCGATAATAAAAATGAAAATAAATACAGTACCTTCTCCCAATATCATGGCTAAGCTATCCGGCTTTGCGGCCAGCAATAGCCTACCCCACCAAATTACCTGCAGTACAGTGTAAATGATCAGACTATAAAATATTAGAAGCGGCCTTTTCATAAATTGGAACCTCTGAATACGATATCTAAACTTTCAAAAATAGCTCGCTTTGCTTTTTCAAGTTCAGTCTTAGAATGTGCTGAAGAAACAAAACCAACTTCATATCCTGATGGACCAAGATAAATTCCTCTATTTAACAATTCACGATGCATGATTTTGAATTTTTCCATACTAGCTGCGTCGATCTCATCAGCAGTACTGATGCTTTCACGATCTGTAAAGGCAAACCAAAAAATAGAGCCAATGGTAAATACTTTAAACTTATAATTATTGGATGTTGCGTAACGCTGGATAGACTCGGTAAATTCAAAGGTCTTATTATTCAGATCTTTATAAAAATTAGATTTTGACAGCTCTGTCAACTGGGCAATTCCCGCAGCCATCGCAACCGGATTACCTGATAAAGTTCCTGCTTGATAAACCGGACCATCTGGAGATATCATTCCCATAATTTCTTCTGATGCGCCATACATCCCTACAGGCAAACCACCACCAATGATTTTTCCATAGGTAATAATATCAGGCTCAATAGTATAATATCCCGCAGCACCTTCAAAACCAACCCTAAATCCGGAAATCACTTCATCAAAGATCAGCAGCGATTTATTTTTTGTACAGATTCTGCGAAGAAATTCAAGAAATTCTTGGGTTTGAAGTAAAAGTCCATTATTGGCTGGAATTGGCTCAATAATTACTGCCGCTACCTGATCTTTAAATTGCTCAAACGCTTCTTCTACAGCCTGTATATTATTCAAAGGAATAACAATGGTTTCTTCGGCAATTGATCTTGGTATTCCTGCAGATGAAGTTTCACCAAAAGTAACCAGGCCTGAGCCTGCTTTAACCAATAAAGAGTCAAGGTGGCCATGATAGCAACCTTCAAATTTGATAATTTTATCGCGTTTAGTATAGCCACGTGCTAAACGCACTGCCGACATCACCGCTTCGGTTCCCGAACTGGTAAATCGAAGTTTACGGATATATTTATTATTCTTAAGAATGAGTTCTGCAAGTTGATTTTCAAGAGCAGTAGGTGCACCAAAGCTCATGCCGTTCTGCATAACCTCGATTACCTTTTCACGAACAGCTGCATTGTTATGCCCAAGAATCAATGGCCCCCAGGAAGCACAGAAATCAATAAACTGATTGCCATCAGCATCCCATATAAAACAGCCATCACCTTTTTGTATAAATAAGGGAGTACCATGCACAGACTTAAATGCCCTAACAGGCGAATTTACTCCCCCAGGAAAATAGGTCTTTGATATTTCATATAATTCTGCTGATTTTTCTCTAGAAATATCTGGCTTAACCGTAGAGTTAACCGTTGTTTCTTCATCAGATCCTGAAAATATCTTTTTTATAGATTCTAGCATTTTAATTATTTTAAAAATATGTTATCTGTTATCTGTTGTCAGACTTGGAGGATAAAATGTGTTTATAAACTATTAAACCTTCCGCTTTATTTCCACTTTCAAATGCCGGCAGGCTGCCAAAACCAAACGCTACCAACCTCCTAAATTATCGCATGACTATTAAACCATCTAACAACTAAATAGTATTGAGTATTGAGTATTGGGTATTGAGTACTAACTAACAACTAACAACTAACAACTAACTAAGCAACTAACCACCTAATTGCTTTTAGCTTTTAGCTTTACCCTTTCACCTCCCTCAATCCTTTCACCTCCATCTGATAACTGATAACCGCCAACTGATAACTCCTCTACATCCATCCTTTTTCAAGGATCTCACGGGCATGATACGTTATAATTATATTGGCTCCTGCCCTATTGAACGCGTACATGTTTTCCATGATCACTTTCTGCTCATCTATCCAGCCTTTAGCACCTGCAGCTTTTACCATAGAATACTCTCCTGAAACATTATAACAAGCTACGGGCAAATTTGTGCTTTCTTTCAATCGATGAATAACATCCAAATAAGCAAGTGCCGGTTTAACCATCAAAATATCTGCTCCTTCTTGTTCATCAAGAGCTGATTCACGCATTGTTTCGTTAGGATTCCTAAAATCCATCTGGTATGCTTTTCTATCACCTTTTCCAGGAGCTGAATCTGCAGCCTCTCTAAATGGCCCATAATATGCCGATGCAAATTTGATGCTATAGCTCATTATGGCGGTATTGACCATACTATTCTGATCTAGTTTTTCACGAATGCCACGTATTCGTCCATCCATCATATCTGATGGTGCTACCATATCAGCACCTGCCTGGGCATGAACTAAGGCCATTTGCGCCAAAATATCTACGGTTTTATCATTCTGAACATAATCATTTTGTAGAATTCCGCAATGTCCATGTGTAGTATACGCACAGGTACAAACATCTGTAACCACATAAATATCATCAGCAAACGCTCTTTTTAACTCACGAACCGCATTTGCGACAATCGAATTTTTATCGAAAGATGAACTGGCATCATCTGTTTTTTCTTCACCAACACCAAAAAGCAATACTTTATTCAGGCCGAGTTTCAAAGATTTCTCAACATCATTAAGAAGAGTATCGACAGAGAAATGATTCACCCCGGGCATAGCATCAATTCCATGCACTATATTTTTACCTGGCACAACAAAGTACGGATAGATAAACATATCCTTTGACAATCTGGTTTCAGCAACCATTTCACGCAATAACGGCGATGTTCTTAATCTCCTGGGACGAATTAACATATGATCCATGGTTTATAGTATAAATATTAGTCTAGAGCAAAAATGGCCTCTGCTAAACCCATCTCATCTGGCGAGAATGGCAGGCTGTATTTAACTCCCATTTCATCAAATTTTTGACCAGTTGTTTTACCAATACAAATTACTTTCTGATCTGGCTCTAGTAAATTTTCAGCAAAATAGGAATCAACGTTCGATGGACTTGTAAAGATGAGAACTTCAGCATTTGATTGCTGAACATTTTCTTCGCTTACAGTTTCATAGACAGTTAATTCAATAATTTTAGTTTCTGCAGCTAGTGCTTTTTGGATGGTCTTCAAAGAACCCTTAGCACTTGGGAATAAGACATTTGTACCATTAGCCTGTTTAGCAAACTCTTTAGCTATATCAAGGGTATCAATTCCTTCTTCTTCACCATTAAAATCGGCTTTTTTGCCATGAAGTCGAAGTGCATCTTCAGAAGCTCTCCCAAGGACCCCGAATTTTACTTTTTTTGGGAGCTGAGGATCCAGTTTGAAAAAATATTCAATAGCATTTTTACTACTGAAGAAAACCCAGTCTATATTTCTTAAGATAAATGGATCCAGCTTATTAATATAAGGAAATGTCCTGATCAATGAACGGCCTTCAATCTCTATTTGATGCTTTGCCAATGCATTTCTCAGATAGCTTGACTCGCTCAGCTCACGGGTAATAAATATATTCTTAGCAAATTTACGGTCGGCTGTGAATTTAGCAACAATCTTCTCAGCAATACCATCTGCTGTTTCAGTCTGCGTAAATAACCGATCAGGAAAATCAGTACCATCAGCTGCCTTAGAAGTCCAGATTTGAAAAGTAGAGCCATCCTTCCGGCAATAACAACCTAAGGGCATATGACAGCCACCCTCGAACAAATTCAACACTTTTCTTTCAATTCCAATTTGTTCAGCAACATCATGGTTGTTTATCGCCTGAAGTTTTTCAAAAAGCACAGTGTCATTTTCACGAATTTGGTAAGCCAAAACTCCCTGTGCAGGAGCTGGTATCAATTCATTAGGCTCCAGCTCTTCGATATAAAATTCACTCAAATCAAGACCTAAACGAAGTACCCCTGCTTTAGCAAGCATGATTGCATCATACTTCTCGTCACGTAATTTCTGAATTCGGGTTATCACATTTCCACGAAGTTCTTCGATCTCAAGATCAGGACGAACAGCTAAAAGTTGAGCTTTTCTGCGATTGGAAGAAGTTCCAACCATTCCACCAAACTTAACTGATAGTTTCTGTTGAACATCTACACAATCCTTTAAAATCAGCAAAAGCTCTGCCGGATCTTCGCGATCAGAAACAGCGGCAATAATCAAGCCTTCGGGATGATTAGTAGGCAGATCTTTATGGGAATGGACAGCCAAATCGATCATGCCGCCTAGAAGTTCTTCTTCAAGTTCTTTTGTGAAAAATCCTTTACCTTCAAGCTTATCGAAGCTCAAGTTCAGAATTTTATCTCCCTGGGTTTTAATGATCTTTAATTCTGAATCAAGGCCTATTCCTGCCAAAAGATCTTTAACATAATTAGCCTGCCACAGTGCAAGTTCACTTCCACGTGTACCAATTATAATTCTTGATTTTATAGTATCTTCTGATAAATGATCAGGCATGATTTTTATTTTGTTCGGCCGTTTTTTTTCGTAGCTAAAAATAGCCAAAATGATTGGGATCAACCGAAAATCAGCTATTTTTTATCAATATATCCTTAGCCATAACCATCGGGAGGCTGATATATTTCTTTTCCATATAATTCATAACCCGCTCTAATACCTCACGAGAATTTGAATCCATACCTTCAATTTCATCAGCGAAGATTCTGTTCACAGCAGCATTTCTGATTTCTTTGATCTTAACAGGAACATCTCTCATTGCAATTTCAACTCTGCGTTGTTTCAACACAGGCTCAAATTCTTGGATATTTTCTTCAATGATACGCTCAGCAAAAATGAGTTCTTCATAACGTTCCTGTAAATTACTGTTTGCTATTTCCTGTAAACTGTGAACTTCAATAAATGTAACAAGGTTATTATCAAGCACTTGGGGGCAAGTATCATTTGGTACTGCTAGGTCTACAATTACTTTTCTGGATGTATCAGCATTGAGCAGAGAATGATAAATTTCATTAGTTAGGATAGGCTCGGTAGCACTTGTACAAGTGATGATCACATCAAAACCACTCTTGAATGTTTTTAATGCATCAAGACCATACGCTTTTCCACCAAGTTCATCAGCAAGCACCTGAGCATTTTCAAGTGTTCTGTTAAAGATTGTGAAGTTGGAATATTTATGTTTTTTGAGATACTTTGAAATATTTTTGTTTGTTTCACCAGCTCCTACAATCAGTATCCGTGAATTGGTGCACATATTAAGCTCACGCAGTTTTCTGTAAGCCAGTGAAACTACTGAAATTGGTTTTCGCGCAATTGCGGTATTGGTGTATACTTCTTTTGATGTCTTTACAACCCTGTTCATAACAAGGCGCAAATAATCGCCAGTAAAACCAGCTAAACGACAGGTATCATACGCTTTGCGTACCTGAGCAAGGATTTCTTTTTCACCAACAACCAGGCTTTCTAGAGAACATGAAATGCGAAGAAGATGATTCAATGCCTCTACATCCTCATAAATAGAAACCTGATCGGCAAAAGCCTGAACCTGTTCATCAGATACCGGCAAATTCAAAGCCTGAATAAATTCCCGAACAAACTCATTCGAAAGATTCTGATCAGCAGTAAAAACAAACTCTACGCGATTACAAGTTCCGATGTAAAATATTTCAGGGATATCAAACTTACGTCTGACACTTTCTAAACTACTTTGCAAAGATTCGTTACAGATAACAAATTTACCTAAATCTTTCAGGTCAATTTGTTTATGCGTAAAGGCAATGACTTTTAAATACTTCAAGTTCTCCTACTCCTAATTATAAACCATAACAAATGTAACTAATAAGCGTTTTTGAATATGTCACGCCTTTGTAAACACAAGCGTTTAGAAAGATTATAAATAAGGACGAATAATGAGAACATCCTAAAATAACTTAAATAGCTAAATTTTTTAGGCGCACTTACTGTTTTGATTCTGATTGCAACGGAATTGTTTAAAATAATGATAAAAATACCCGATACAATGAAAGCAAAAGGCATATTAAAATTCTCGGTTTAAAATAACCGAAAATTGATGAGCAGAAAATCGGTAACAGATTCATAAATGATTTGGTCATCAAGATTACCTATCCAACCAGCAATTACAAAGCACCAGCATAGAATTTTAGCATATTTGTTTTTGAGATCTGGTCAGAACCCAAATTGAGTACCCGAATTAAATTAACTCAAAATTTCTAGAAAACCGTTTAATTTCATATCTTGATACTAATCATTTTGATCAAAGCCAATGGATCAAAACAGGATTATAATTAAATATCAATAAAAACGTTTTAAAAATATGATTATCCATCAATCATATACAATACAAGGAGCCGAAGGCAAACCGATTTTAATGGACCTCAGCTTTAAAACTGGCCAGGAAGAAAATCCCATGGTAATCTTTGTTCATGGATTTAAGGGGTTTAAAGATTGGGGTGCATATAACCTTGTGGCAGAATATTTTGTTAAGCATGGGTTCAGATTTCTGAAATTTAATTTTTCTCATAATGGTACAACACCTGAAAGCCCCATTGAATTTACAGATCTAGGTGCATTTGGTGACAATACTTTTTCCAAAGAATTTACTGATCTGGACTTGGTGATCTCTTTTGTAAAAAGTGGCATTGAATTTAAGTCCCCCGACAGGTTAAGCCTGATCGGTCATAGCCGTGGTGGTGGTACATGCATTATTCAGGCAGCTAAAGATCAACGCATTAGTAAACTAGTTACCTGGGCTGCAATTGCTGATTTCAGGAGCCTTTGGAAAAAAGAAGATGAGATAGAATGGCAAAAGAAAGGGGTAATATTTAATTTCAATTCTAGAACAAAACAATATACCCCACTAAAAATTGATCTTTTACATGATCTAGAGAAAAATTCCCAATCATTTGATATTTTACAAGCAGCAGGCCGCATCAAAAAGCCTTGGCTTATTCTACACGGCGATCAGGATGAAAATGTGCTAACCGGCGAAGCGATAAGGCTGAAAGAGAATTCCTCAAATGCAGAGTTATTTATTGTTCCCTATGCAAATCACGTTTTTGGAGCTTCACATCCTTTCACAAAGGAAGAATTACCTCTTGCATTACAGTTAACTTGTGAAAAAAGTGTTGAGTTTTTAAGAAAAGAGGTTTAAAATTATTTTAGCTCAAAAAATCTTTGCTACTATAAAAGACTTAATTATCAAGCTCAGGATCTACCCAATTTCCATCACCACGTATGATTCCGATTAGTTCATCTAAAGCATTTTCGGTATTCACATTTTTCTTAACTACCTCTTTTCCGCGATAGAGCGTGATTTTCCCAGGGCCAGTACCAACATATCCATAATCTGCATCTGCCATTTCGCCCGGACCATTAACAATACAGCCCATGATCCCAATCTTTAATCCTTTCAAATGGTCTGTACGACTTCGGATCATTTGGGTGGTAATCTGCAGATCAAAAAGTGTTCTGCCGCAACTAGGGCATGAAATATATTCTGTTTTAGATATTCTTGAGCGGGTAGCCTGTAGAATTCCGAAAGATGTAGAAAGAATAATTTTTGCAGATATTTCTGATGCATCCGCCCATACACCATCTCCAAAACCATCCAAAAGTAAGCCGCCAAGATCAGTTGCAGCATATAACTGAAAATCTGTGTCCTTTGGTAAAATAGTGGCATTTTGATCCTTCAGACTGTATTTTCTCTTAATAATTACCGGAATCTCTAGACCCATATTCATGAGTTTGAAAAATACATTTCGCTGATCCTGTAATCCACAAATAGCATGTGTTTCTAGAACAAAAACAAGTGTATTATCTATTGGAAGTTCTTTGAACAGCTCAGAATCAACATCCTGATTAGAAATAGAAACTAAGTTCAATGCCGGATCATGATCTTTCGAAGAAATAAATTCTTCAAGTGAATAAAATGGATGACAATTACTCTTATCAACTAGTAATTTCCATGTTGAATAATTATAAAGCTGCTTCAAATTTCCAGGAAAGCTGAAGGATGGCAATTCATCGGCTAGGTAAACAAAATCGGTTGATTGTTCAGCCATATTGTATTTATCAAGCAGTGATGAATACAGGTATCCCACATCTGCAAGAATGGATGGATCTTTCAAATTTTTCCGGGATATATCAATAATAACCCTAGGAACCTGATGACCACCAATGAAGGTATTAAGTTCAGAGGTATGACGCCTTTGGTACTCGTAGGGATTATGTGTGCCTGTTGTCTGTTGTCTGTTATCTGTTGTCTGTTGTCTGTTATCTGTTGTCTGTTGTCTGTTATCTGTTGTCTGTTGTTTCTTCTTGTCTGATAACTGATAACTGTCAACTGATAACTCCTTTCTGTTGTCTGATAACTGATAACTGTCAACTGATAACTCTTTTGTGATATCTGATAACTGATAACTGATAACTGATAACTCCCTATCCTTATACCGGTCTGCTAATGAAATAGCTACAGGTGCTTCAAATTCAGGGTCTTCGGTAAGCGAGACTCGAATGGTGTCACCTAATCCATCTTCTAATAAAGCACCAATACCTACAGCTGATTTTATTCTGCCGTCTTCTCCATCACCGGCCTCAGTTACACCTAGGTGTAGTGGATAGTTCATCCCTTCTTTAACCATAGTTTCAACCAACAGACGATAGGCCTGAACCATAACCTGTGGATTGCTAGATTTCATGGAAATCACCAAATTATAATAATTCAGATCTTCACACATGCGCATAAACTCCATCGCCGACTCAACCATGCCTTGCGGGGTATCGCCATAATGGCTCATGATTCGATCTGAAAGGGAACCATGATTTGTACCTATTCGCATTGCGGTTCCATATTCTTTACAAACCTTTACTAAAGGACTAAATTTTTTATAGATTCTTTCCAGCTCGGCATTGTATTCAGTAGTGGTATATTCAAAATTCTCAAATCGCTTTTTATCGGCGTAATTTCCAGGATTGATTCGAACTTTTTCTACGATCCTTGCAGCTTCTTCAGCAGCATTGGGAGTGAAATGAATATCAGCGATCAATGGGACATTGTATCCACGGGCAATTAATTCCTTCTTGATAAGGGCCAAGTTTTTAGCTTCCTTTACACTTGGAGCTGTAATTCTGACGTATTCACAACCAGCATCTACCATCCGGATAGTTTGCTCAACAGTACCGATGGTATCCATCGTATCCGTTGTGGTCATACTTTGAATCCTGATTGGATTGTTTGCACCCATTGGGATGTGCCCGATAGTTACCTCACGGGTCAAAAATCTGGAAAAGGTATCCAATGAATTACAATACTTGCCGTTTAAAGCAGCAAAAGGCTTCTTAATCATTAAATGGGATTAATATCATACAAAACTAAATATTATGATGTTTATGTATTGTCAAATTTAGGTCTTTTAAAAAATATCCTCTCTTTTAACCAAAAAAATATAAAAGATACATTGTTATTGATTGTTCTTGTAGAATTATTCTAATTCTACCCTTAAACTATCTAAAATGAAATAACCATCCATTTAATCCTGATAATTATACCCCCATGGCATACATAATAATATTCACTCCAAATTTGGTATTATCCTCTGCATAAAACCGTTTATTCCGAAAATCATAGTCCCATTCACAACCATAATCCTTGTTGCTGTATAGCACTCCGATACGCCCATTGATTTCAATAGCTTTCAGATAATCATGCACCAGATCATCACCCCAGCCATTTAATTCAAAAGAGGTAGTAGGTGGCCCCTTTTCGAATTTAAAAAATGATTGATAGATCTCATGGTTATTAGGAATCTTTTTCAAGGCCGACTGACCAAAGATGGAGCTCATTTGAGCCTCAAAAGATTTAGCAAAAAGTCCGTCAATATCATGATTACAGTCGTCTACAAAAACAAAACCACCATTATCCACATATTTTTTAAAATTAAGCTTTTCCTGCTGGTCGAACTGAACTAATTTATGCCCGCTGAGATATGAAAATGGGTATAAAAACAACTCATTACTAGATAGTTCTACAACTTTTTCCTCATTATTTATTGGGATGGTGGTGTATTCTACCAATGAGTTTAGCAGATTTGATGGCATACGCTGATCTGTATCCCAGTCGCCTGAGCGGTATTTTATTCGTGTAAATGTGAACTTCGAACCAAACATTCGTCTAAATTATCTCTATATATCTTCCAAAAAACTCTTTTCAGAATATATTTTTGTAAAAATCTGGATGGGCTTACACATATTACCTATTTCCGGCAATTTATTCCTAATTTTCGCATTATTAAACCAATTATACGAACTTGAAAATTTCAGAAAGTAATATTAAGGCAATAATTGCTAAGCTACCGCATTTAAAACAAGAGATTCAAAAAGTAATTGTAGGACAGGATCAGGTTTTAGAAGAAATGATCATCGCTTTAATGGCTGGCGGACATTGCCTTTTAGAGGGTGTTCCGGGACTTGCCAAAACATTAATGGTTAAAACCCTATCTCAAGCCATGCACCTTTCTTTCAGAAGAATACAGTTCACACCCGATCTGATGCCAACAGATATCATCGGAACAGAGATACTGGAAGAAGACCATAGCACTGGAAAACGATTCTTTAAGTTCAATAAGGGTCCCATTTTTGCCAATATTATTTTGGCTGATGAGATCAACCGTACACCCCCCAAAACTCAGGCTGCCTTACTAGAAGCGATGCAAGAATTTGAGGTTACCTACGGTGGCCAAACCTACCCATTAGATCGTCCTTTTTTTATACTGGCAACCCAAAACCCAATTGAGCAGGCAGGAACTTACCCTTTACCTGAAGCACAGTTAGATCGTTTTCTGCTCTTCATTAAAATTGGGTACCCAAACGAGCAGGAAGAATTCGGAATCTTAAATAGCACCACAGGATCAAATAAAACAGTGATTGAACCAGTTTTGAGCGGTAATGAAATTTTACAAATCCAGTCATTGGTTAGAGATGTAAGCATCAGCCATGATCTAATTGAATATGTAAGCAAGCTTATCCGTGCAACTAGACCGGATACCACTAATGTTGACTATGTAAAAGAATGGGTAAGATGGGGTGCCGGGCCGCGAGCCGGACAGGCATTGATCTTAACTGCAAAAGCCAGAGCATTATTAAAAGGGCGATATGCTGTCATTATGGATGACCTGCATACAATGGCTTATCCGGTATTGCGCCATCGTATTCTAGTCAATTTTAAGGCAGAAGCAGAAAATGTCAACTCAGATCAGGTTACTTCAGCGTTGATCAGGTCTGTTGAGAGGTCAAAGATTCATGCTTAGACGCGAAATTTGATCATTTTTCAATAAATTATCAATACCACTCCAATGAGTAAATTAATAGATCCCAAAGTCGTAATGGCTATTAAAGACCTTGCACTGGCAGCAAAAACTGTAGTGGATGGCTTTATGACAGGGGTCAATAAAAGCTCTATTAAAGGTCCGGGCCTTGAATTTAGCCAATACAGAAGTTATCAACCAGGCGATGACCTTCGCTGGCTCGATTGGAAAATGTATGGCCGTTCTGATCGGTATTATATACGAGAATCAGAAGTCGAAACCAGCATTTCTGTTCGGTTTCTAATCGATGCTAGTGGATCAATGAACCATGAAGATGGAGGATATAAAAAATTAGATTATGCCAAAAACCTAGCCGCTTCATTGGCCTATCTTGCTAATAATCAAGGCGATGCAATTGGTCTGTATGTATTTCAGGATGGGGGTTTATTCTCATTAGCTGCCAAACAAGAATTCCAGCATTTATCCAGAATGTTTTATCAGCTGGAAAACATCAAAGCAGGCGGCGATTTTACTAAGCCAATTCATTATAAAGATATTTACACCGGGTCAAAAAGAAGGGAGTTACTGATCTTTATTACCGATATGTATGAACAGAATGGAGAGATACTGCAATTAATTGACACCTTAACTTCCCTAAAAAATGAAGTGATTGTATTTCATCTAATGGGTAAAAATGAACTGGAACTTGATTTTAAAGGCTACTCAGAATTAGAAGATCTTGAAACTGGTCAAACCATTAAAATTGACGTCAAAACTACTAAAAATATGTACCAAGAAAAGCTTGAAAAGCATTTGAACAGTATGAGAATGGAACTATTAGACCGTCATATTTTTTACCGTATGATCAGTATGGCTGAACCTCTCGATCAAGCATTAAGAGATTTTCTAACTCAACGCAGCAAATTAAGAACTTAGGTCTTGTTCCAACTAATTAACCCTTTATGGCTATTTGCGATTGGCGGAATTTCAATCCCGCTAATCATTCATTTGTGGAATATTAAAAAAGGAAAGACTCTAAAAATTGGAAGTATCAGCCTGCTGGGAGAACGCTCCAGGCAAAGTGCCCGTAGTTTAAAACTGATTGATCTGCTCTTATTATTTCTTCGTTGCCTATTGCTGATCATTTTAGCCTTGATACTCGCAGGCCCCTTATGGAACAGCAAAATAAATACATCTGCAAATAAGGGATGGATCCTGATTGAAAAACAAAATCTCAAAGAAACTTCTAGCCAGTTTAAAAAAGAAATTGACTCTCTAAGTAAGCTTGGTTATGAATTTCATTTTTTTGAGCCAGGTTTTCAGTATGCTAAACTTGAGGATGCATTGAATCAAAATAAATCAGAAATAGGTTCTGGGCAGCTACTCCCCTACTGGTCATTGATCAAATTACTGGAAGATGAAATTCCTAAAAATACTCAAGTTTTTCTTTTCACTCCAAACCTATTGAATAGGTTAGTTACGAAACGACCGCTTGTTACTCATCCCATACAGTGGGAAACTTATACTCCTTCTGATTCAATAACTACCTGGATTGAAAATGCCTGGTTCAATGAATCAGACAGTATAAACGTAACAATTGCATCTAGTAGTCCTATTAAAACTACTTTTACAACCGTAACTATTGATCCTGCAGCTAAGAATAGTCCATTTGAACTCGACATTCAGAATGGTAAGGCAAGTTTAAAATTTAAAGATAAGAAGCAGGGAGATTCACTTCCGGTTACTATTGATACGGCAACAATTAGAATTGCCATTTATACTGATAAATTTAAAAATGATGCCAGATATTTAAAAGCAGCATTGAGTGCCATAAAAAAATATACGGGCCGAAAAATAAAACTGACTGAATATTCAACGATTTATATTCCATCCGACCAAAATATCATTTTCTGGCTTTCAGAGACTGCCATACCAAGCAAAATAGCTCCATTAGACTTGTTTTTTAAATATGAAAAGGGAAATATAGAAGTCATAAATAGCAAGTTAAATCTATCCCCATCCATGAGCAGTATTGAAAAGGAAGGTATTAAACTGTTCAAACGAAATGCATACCCTGAAAATTCAATAGGTGGTTTCTCGGTTTGGGAAGACGGTTTTGGGAAGCCTATACTTGATCTGAAAATGGAAAATAAGTTATCAGTCTTTCATTTTTATTCCAGATTTAATCCAGATTGGAACGAACTGGTTTGGAGTAATGATTTCGCCAAGGCCTTGATTCCAATTATCATCCCAGAGCAGCATGCTTCAGAAATACATCCATCAGATAAAAGAAGTGTGAGGCAAAACCAGATCGCTCCTAGTTTTATAAAAGAAAGTGGCAAGGCCTCAGCCAAAAATACGGAAAGCCAAAAAAGTTTAAAAAATCAGTTCTGGCTTGCTTTAATTTCAATATTCGTATTGGAAAGATATTTAACCTTCAGAAACAATCTTAGTTGATATGAACCATTCAGAAGGCATGAAATACATAAAATCGATTAAGATACGTTGGATAAGTTCTGGCTTACTTAGCGCTGCATTTTTGGCAATATCCTTCTCCTTGTTAGTACTTAGCGTGTGGAATAGTATTTCGCCTGTATCTTATTGGTTTATACTTCCAATAAGCCTGCTGATCTCGCTTGGGCTAATTCAAATTTTTAGACTATCGAAAATCAGCGAGGCTGATATTTCTAGGCTACTCGACCAAACCTATCCCCAGCTTGAAGAAAGCTTTTCATTGGTTCTCAAAAATTCTGAAAAACTGAATATGCTGGAAAAATTGCAGATAGAAAAGATCAAAAATGAGATGCAGCGTATTCAAGCACCAGCATTGATCTATAAACGCTTGAAAATCTCTACAATTTTCCTGGTTATTTCGATTCTTGTTTCAATATTCATTTCCACATTAGATTTTGGCACTTTAAACAACAATAGTTTAGGCATTGAAAAAGAAGCAAAACCTTCAATGCCTGATAAAATATTACCTGAAATATCTTCCATCAGGCTAAAAATTATACCACCAGCCTATACAACAAAAAATACAAGAGTTCAACAACAGTTTTCAGCCACAGTCGAAGATGGCGCATTGCTGGAATGGGTCATTGAAACCAGCAGGCCTGCTAGCAAAATCAAATTTATTTTCAATGATAAGGAAAACATAAAATTACGCTCAGTGAATAAATCAGGCACACGATGGGCTGTTAGTAAAACAATTAATCAACCAGGTTTTTATCAAGTGCAGCTAGATGGTAAACTATCTGATCTGTACCAATTGGAAACGATAAAAGATGAACCTGCATCCATCCGCATCATCACTCCGAAGCAATACAGTACCATTGATTTTGGCGAGCCTCAAAAAACAAATTTACAGGTTCAGATCAACGATGATTATGGGATAAATGACACCTATATCTCGGCAACTATCAGTAGCGGAAGAGGGGAAAGTGTGAAATTCAAGGAGCAAGTAATCAGGTTCAACGAAAGTATGAAGGGGAAACAGGAATACAAGCTTCAAAAAACAATTGATCTTCCAAAATTAGGAATGGTTCCGGGTGATGAATTGTATTTCTATATTAATGTCACTGACAGCCGGAAACAGCAAAGCAGATCTGATATTTATATCGTCAGCATTCAGGATACTGCCAAACTAATGAGTATGGATGGGATGCTTGGAGGTATTAATCTTGTTCCTGAATATTTTAGAAGTCAAAGGCAGATCATTATCGATACAGAGAAAATTTTAAAAGATAAAAACTCTATAAGCGAAGAAGAATTTAAAAACCGAAGTAATAATCTGGGGATCGACCAAAAATTACTCAGGTTACGCTATGGCAAATTTTTGGGTGAAGAAACCGATGAGGAAATAGGTGAAGAGCATCAGGAAACTACTGCAGCTGAAGAATCTGCTGCATTTGGCAATGCCGAAAAAATTATGGATGCCTATGCCCACAAACACGATATTGCTGAAGATGCAACCTTCTTTGAGCCTGAACTAAAAGCCCAGCTTAAGGCCACCTTAACAGAAATGTGGAAGTCGGAACTTAGATTAAGAACCTATAAGCCCGTTGAAGCGCTACCCTTTGAGTACAAAGCATTACGTCTGCTTAAAGATCTTCAGCAAAAGTCTAGAGCTTATGTTTCAAAAACAGCATTGAAAACGCCGACAATAAAAGCCGAAAAGCGCCTCAGCGCCGAACTTGATAAAATTATTCAGCCATTGGCAGAACGAACTATTTTAAAAAGCGAAGAACAAAATGCGTTAAAGAAATCAACCTCAATTATTGCAAAGCTAAAAGATGGGAAAAAACTGAACCAATCTGAGTACAGTATCCTTCAAGAGGCAAACCGAAACCTTGCAGCCAAAGCCTCGGCACAACCTGGAACCTATTTAAAGGCATTGGGAATCATGCGGAAAATACTAGGCAAATCAAGAAAGGTAAGTTTTGGGGAACTATCCACAATGGAAGCAGCATTGCAAAACATGATTAAAAACGAAGTTAAAACGCCCCAGGCTACAATAGCAGCGCCTAAAACATCGCTTTCGACAGAATATTTCAATAGTTTAAAGCGTCAGCAACCCTGAAATGGATAAGATCTATAGTATTATCTTTCTTGCCCTGCTGCTCAGCTTTCTCATTTTTAAAGAAATTGGAAGGAAGAACAAATCGAATTTAATTTTCAGACTAAGCGCATCTGTTCTGGCAATTATATCTTTATTATTCATTCTTTATCCTATAAATTATGATAGAAAAGTTAGTTTAAGCAACAGTACTATTGCCATTCTTTTAACTGATGGTTATCCTAAAGATAGTTTGGAAAAATATAAAGGAGCCTCACTATTCAGCACAGACATAGCGATTACTAAAAAAGATAATAAAGTACAATACATCCACGATATCACCTATTTTTTGACTTCAAAGCCTGATTATCAAACCCTTCATATTTTTGGATACGGCTTGGAATTGGATGAACTAAAAAGTCTGAAAAACAAAAATCTGATTTTCCATCCAACAGCCTTAAAAAACGGAGTAAGTTCAATCAGCTGGCCTGAAAAGATCCGTTCAGGCGAGCAATTACTTGTACAGGGGAGGTATAATAATGTCACAGGACCCGAGGTCAAACTTATTCTGCAGGGCTTGGGCACAAATCTAGACTCAGTAACAATCAGGAAGGATACATGGAATAATTTTGAGTTAAAATATATTCCAAAACATCTAGACAAAGCGGTTTATTCGCTTATAACACTAGCTGACAAGGATACACTCTCAAAAGAAGAAGTACCGGTGATAGTGAAAGAACGGGAATTGATCAGGATATTAATTCTGGCATCAGCTCCTGACTTTGAGAACAAATTTTTAAAAAACTGGCTTGCCCAGCAGGGCTATAGTTTATC
>CAMDKO010000028.1 GCA_945901155.1 Pedobacter schmidteae | reverse complement strand
ATCATGGTATCACTATTATTTAATTCACCCGATTGAACAGGTTTCCAGTAATCAGCCTGTAATTTTTCAACTAAAACAGCCGAAACTATGGTTTTACCAATTTCTGTTCCTATACCTGTTATGAAAATTGGTCTCTTTTTCAAAGTATTTGATTAATAGTTGTACATAGCTTATTAATTTCATCGATAGAATTATGATTATGTAAGCTTATTCTAAGGCGTTCCGTTCCGATTGCAACAGTCGGGCTTAATATTGCCTTGACATCAAAACCCGCTTGCTGAATTTTTATTGCAGCTTCTCTTGCTTGTGTATTTCCAGGAACTACAAGTATCTGTATTGCTGAATTGCTGGGTAATAGATGGAATGAAGGATTAATTTTTATTTTAAATTGTTTTATTCTTTCATGAATCATTATTTGATGATCATATTTTTTTAGAAAGTCATAGGCAACCTTTACAGCTAAATGACTTAGAAATGAAGATGCTGTAGTATAAATAAAAGATCTTGAAAAATTAATCAGGTAAGTACGAAGTTGTTCACTTCCTAAAACTGCAGCCCCATGTGTGCCCATAGCTTTCCCAAATGTGATAATTCTGGCAAAAACTTGATTGCATAGGCCTAGTTCATGTACAAGGCCTCTACCTGATTTTCCAAAAATTCCAGTTGCGTGAGCTTCATCAACGATCAGGGCGGCATTAAATTTCTTTGCAATTTCTGCAATTTCAGAAAGGGGAGCTTTATCGCCATCCATAGAATAGATGCTTTCAATAACAATAAATATCCTTCCCTTAGCCAGTCTTAATTTTTGCTCCAGGTTTTGTAGGTCATTATGTTTGAATACAAAGCGTGTTGCATGGCTAAGCCGGATCCCATCAATAATGGAAGCATGAATGTATTCATCTGATAATATGGTATCACCTCGTTGCGGAATGGAAGAAAATAGGCCAATATTTGCATCATATCCTGAATTGAAAATCAGTGATTGTTCTGCCAAATGGAATTCTGCAATTTCATTTTCAAGATCTTCGGTAAAGCGATCATTACCTGCCAGCAAACGTGATCCACCCGAACCCATTTGATAGTTAGGATAACGCTTCAATTCATCCTCAAACATTAACTTGAATTCTATTGAATGTGCAAATCCGAGGTAATCGTTTGAACAAAAATCTATCAGATCGTTTTCTGGTTTTAAAGTTCTTAACGAATTAGTTTCAATCCGATTCTTTAAACTTTCTGAAATGAACTTATTAACGCCTTCCAAGTTATATTTTTTGTTAAAAATAAGAAAAGCGGACTAATTAGTCCGCTTTTCTTAGGAATACAGTAAAAGATTAATTAACTTTTTTCGTGTCTATGCATTCTGCGCCTAATGTTCTGTAGGCGTTCTTTGCCTTTTGTTTTCATTTCCTCCAAAGTTTTTTCTTGTTCTTCTGTCAGGATATTATTCATTTTTTCTTTACCATCTGCCATTAATTCCTTACGTTTTTCCATTTGGTTTTTTCGGTAGGCACTAGCGGCTTTCTGTAATTTCTCCATCTTATTGATACGTTCCAGTTGAAGTGCATATACTTTTTCTTTCTGCTCAGGAGTTAAATTTAATTTTTTTTCAAGGGCATTAGCACTCATTTTTGCACGTTCCTCAGCAGATTTCATCTCACGATGTGCTTGTACCGCTTTATCTCCTTTTCTTAGTGGTGCATCTTGTGAATAACTAGCAACTACTAATCCAATTAATAAACCTGCAGTGATTACTATTTTTTTCATATCTATTTGTGTTGGTATATACAGATAGATGATTTTAAATCAAAAAGGTTTAAATTTCAATTGTTAAATAGTGTTAAGATTTATTTCTATCGAGATTGGAGATTGATTTCTGCATCTGTGATACCATAGTGGTAAGCGTTTCTAAGGTAGGTTCAGGTGCTGGGTCAGGAAAATCTGTGCTGATATATGCTTTTGCTTTCCATATCTCTAAAACATCTTCGCCGGCAATGGTATAGGGCTCATATACTGGATTATCTGAGATTAGCTTTAATACCTTATTTTCCTTGAATTTATTGCCAACCCTTTTATAAACAATCCCATCACTTTTACTGATCACTACATAAGTGTCGCCAGCTTTAAGTTCATTCCAGTTTGTGAGATATTCTCCTACTACCACGGTCCCAGATTGAAGTGGTAACATAGAATCACCTTTAATTTCAAATGCACGATAGGTTCCCTGTCGAAACATGGGTAAATGAAACTTAGGAAGTTCAGAAATGTATTCTGGATCGCCATATCCATTCAGATAACCTGCACTAGCTTTTACAGGAACCAGCTCAATATTTTCTCTATCCTGACTATCAACTGAAATGCTGAGTACCCGGATGTTTGCAGGATCGCCTTTTGGTGTTGGTTTCCACTTATCATCAATGCGATCATTGATTAGTTCGTCCATGGAAAGCTCGTAAAATTCCGCGAATTTTTTTAGCAATTCATATTTAGGTTCTGCACGGTCCTCTTCATATGCTCCAACTAGGGAGCGTTTGATAACAAGAGTATCTGCGAATTGTTGTTGAGTAAGCCCTTTTTTCTTACGTAGGTACTTCAGATTAGAAGAAATATTTGCCATTTGAAAAATAAATTTGTTAATACTAATATTATTAGTAAATTTATGCTCATAAAATTAGCAATTATTCTTGAAACTAAAAATTTAATTTTTAATATATGCCGATCCTAATTAAACCAGCTATGAAAACTAAAAAATTTGTTTATTTAGTTACTGACCGTAACCGTACCTCTATCCATGTAGGGATGAGTACCGACCTGATGAAGACCATGAGTTTTTACAGACAGATGCCTAATTTATTTTTTGACTCGGGTCAACAATTAACCAGACTCGTATATTTTGAAGAATTAAGTTCTGAAGCAGCTGCACTTGAACGCTTTAATTTAATAAACAAATTTGCACGAATTCAAAAGGATAGACTGATCAGATCTGTAAATCCTGATTGGATCGATTTGACTATCGGTTTAGATTTTGAACAGGTATTAGTTTCCGGAATTCAACCGATGCGTGCTTCTTTCAGCAGTTTATCCTGATTATTTTTTAATGAATTTCAGGGCTGCTGAGTTCATACAATAGCGTTTGCCGCCTTTTTCTTTCGGGCCATCATCAAATACATGACCCAGGTGTAATCCTGTTTTAGTTTCGATTACTTCATCACGGATCATTCCGTGGCTGTTATCTGTAACTACGGTGATCACACCCGCTTTAATTGCTTTGGTAAAACTAGGCCAACCACTACCTGATTCATATTTGTCATCCGAACTGAATAAAGGTTCACCCGTAGCAGCGCTCACGTAAATTCCCTTTTGATGGTTATTATTATATGGGTTTTTAAATGGAGGTTCAGTGCCTCTATTGACCATAATTTCAAATGAAAGGGGATTCAAAATCTTTCTCCACTCAGCTTCTGATTTTTGGATCGGGAAACTTAAGGTTTTATTATTTTCCTCTTTGATTTTAGATTTGTTTTGACCGCAACTGTTGGTTGATATCATAAAAATTAATGCGGCAATACTTAATATTATCTTCATGGTATTTTTTCTTTGAAAACAAAATATACTGCAATTGTATATTTCCTATTCATGGTTTTTATTTAGAAAATCAGTTTGATGGTTTACGAATATATTAAGGGAATGGTTTTTTGTATTTTAAAAATAAATAAAGCGATCCTGAGATCGCTTTATTTATTTACCATCCGGGTGCTAAGGTTAGCCCAAATACTCCGAGGTTAACATCTTTTCTTTGGAAAGGTATAGCATAATAGGGTTCAAGAACAAAATAACCGAATACATTCACTCTTAAGGATACACCCGCACTCATGGCAGGTATACGTTCAAGGTATCCTCTAGCTCCGCCAACTAATCTTGGCTCAGATCTGAAGGCAACTTTTGAATTATTATCATATGCTAAGCCCATATCAAAAAATAGGTTCAGATCAGAGAATAAGAATTTAGATTCAAATGCAGCTAACTTTTTTGGGCCAGTAAATGGAAGACGTAATTCAAAATTTGCAACGGCAATTCTAGAGCCTACTAACTGATTAATGTCAAATCCATTAGTTGTTGCAGAACCATTCTTGTAAAAAGAGTTTGCATCATATCCACGTATTAAATATCCATATCCGGCATACATTTGATAAAGTCTGTTCTCATCACGTCCAAACCGGGTGTAAGTATAAAGTCGGGCTGCGATAGTCACTGGTTTAACCCGTACATACCTTCTTCCATCTACAGTCAAAGCATTTAGTTTATAATCGCCCTGATAGTTTTCCAATCCTACACGGTAACGGAATCCTGCAAGGGGAGAGGTAATGCCTGAAAAGGAATTGTCGCCTACAAATGCCGCATTTAGCTGTATAGTAGTAAATGGGTTAAAGTATATTCCATAGGTTTGAAAAGCTTTATCATTTGAAAGCTTTTCACGATCAGTGCCAACCTGATAGCCTCGGTTATAGTCATAATAATTGTTAAAACGATCTATCCGGTAACTGTAGCGGGAAATCCCACTTCCGGCTTCAAAACGATGGTTCTTTGAAAATGGGTAGGATCCAAAAAATGAAAATTGATCTTCAAATGTGCGGATGATATCGTACCGTTCAATGTATGTTTGTCCGATTCCAGCAATATTTTCAATTGCTGCAGAAAACTGACCTGATACATACGGTATATGTGATCCTACCACACCCCAATTGATCCTGCTTTGTTGATTGACATAGGCTACCTGACCTCCAAAATCATAGATTTCACCATTTACAGCTGCCGTAGCAAAAATTTGATTTCTTCCAAGAATATCACTGAAAACGCCTTGAATACCACTGGATAGTCCAGTCCCAAATCGTCCAGCTGAAGCGCCTACTCCATTACTTGACAGATAATCTAACTTGAATTTAGGCTGATAAGCAATTGTACGGATTGAATCTTTTGGAATTCTTTCGAATCTTTCAAAGTTATCTAGATTGGCATTTATAATGTTCACTCCAACTGATTTAGAAGGAGGCAGTTCAGCAGCATCAAAATTGATGTCATCATTTCCAATCGTTTCAGGCTTAAAATCTGATGCTTTAGCATTATATATCGTATATTTTTGAGCCCTGTAATACGAGTACAAGATGTCGTCTTTATTAGATACACTTAAGGCAGGTGAAAATTCAGTAATACCACTTATTCCTGTAAAATAATCAGTTAGCTGCTGAACACTTTGTTTTTCCAGAGAATACTTGTACAAATTTCTGAAGCCATCTCTGTTTGACAGGAAGTAAATACTTTTGTTATCTCCAGAATATTGAGGATTAAGGTTGTTAGCGCCATCAAATACCGGAATATTAGTAATCTTCTTACTGGCAACATCTATAATAGCCATATTTAGGGTGATATCTACACTGGTAGATGACTGGTCAAATGTCTTGCGGTCGGTGCTAAATACTATTGACTTACCGTCTCGTGAATAACTTGGATGATAGTCTGAATATTTGTCATTGGTAAGCTGAGTAAGTAATTTAGTGCGTAGGTTAAATTGGTAGAGGTCGTTTTGACCTTCCTTTAATCCCGAAAAAGCTATATCATTTCCATTTGGCGACCAGGTAATATTGCTAAACTCTTCAACTTTCCCCATGGCCTCGGTAGCTATAACTTTGCCGTTAGAAACATCAATGATCATTAGTTTATTTATCCCTGCGCTGAATACACTAAAAGCAAATTTTCGACTATCTGGCGACCACGCACCTGCAGATTCAATAAAATTGTATTCGTCGATGTCTCCGCTCTTGGCTTTACTTGATAATTTCCTAATAACTTTTCCAGTTCGTGCATCGGCAAGGAATAGGTCAATACTCAGCAGATCACGTTCTGAGAGGAATGCAATATAATTGCCATCAGGAGAAATTGCAGGCGCAACATTATAGTTTGTACCACCATTCTTTTCGTCGATGATCTTTTTTCCGATAGGTACCTGAGCAGTATCTTTAAGATAAGGGCGATATGTGTTTTCTATACTTGTTTTCCAGAGGCTTGATAAGGTACGGTCATCGTATCCAAACGTACGTCGAATAGCAATTTGATAACCGTATTTTGCAGTCTCTTTAAAGAATGGAACGATAACGGTATCACCATAGGTTGAGCCTATATACGACCAAAAAGCTTGCCCATAACGATAAGGGAAGTATTTATTTGATTCGGTCAGATCCTTTAAGGTAGGTATGTCTTTATTCAAAAATGCATCACGCATCCACATCGAGGTATAGGCATCCTGTTTGCCAACTGAAAGGTATTCAGCCATACCTTCAACCATCCATAAAGGTAAGTTTGCAATATTTTCTAGATTTGTTGAATCGCCTTCAATTAATGAATGATACTGAAAAGCATGTACCAATTCGTGGCCTAATACATGTCTTGTTTGATGGTTTACCTGTGAAATAGGCATGATTACCCTATTTTTTAATCCTTCTGTCACACCCCCAGTTCCTACGCCAATCTCACCACTAAGTGCTGTAGTTTGTTGAAAATCAGGATGGTTTGAATAAAGTATAAATGGGTTTTTCTTTAAGAAGGTATCCCTGAAAACCTGCTGATGTAATTCATACCAAACCTCAGCTTCTTTGGCAAAGCGTTGAACAAGGCTGTCATTCTTCAGGTAATAATACAGGTCAAAGTGTGGAGTTTCATAAACCTTGAATTTTAGGTTTTTGTACCTCACCTTGTTTTGGCCAAAATATTGAGCCTGAACATCGATGCTATTACCAATAAGTGTAAAAAGTAATAAGATTAATAATAGCCAAAATTTTGACTTATTTGGGGCAACTGAATGGTCTCTCATTGATATCTTGAAATGATCTAAACTAAATTACGTAAAAATATTGATTTTGATTTTTGAGTAATTGATAAAAATATCAATAAATTATAAATTCAATTAACTGGTGTTGGTTTATTTTGTTTGCGATCATCCCTGATTTCTTTGCGCATTTTTTGAACCTCTACTGGGGGTTCTGTTTTTGGATTTACAGGAGCTTTATTATCTACAGGTAAATTGCTTTTATTTTCTTGAATTTTAGGACTTATTGTTTGACGGGTATTAAAATTAGAACGGTCTATGGTGTCAGAAACTTCGTCAGGAATGTACAATGAGTCTGTCAATAAAGAGTCAATACTTGTGGTGTCTGAAGCATATCGTGGAGTTTCACATTGATATTCTCGTGTTATCTTAACGCCAGGTTTTGGAAATGGCCCTTGTGTAATTCCTAGAGATTTATCTTTATATACCTTTTCCATAAATTTGCCAAAGATTGGCAATGCGGTTCTAGAACCTTCACCAGTTTCCGAAGTTTTGAAGTGAACACTTCGTTCATCGCAGCCCACCCAAACACCGGTAACCAGATCTTTTGTTACGCCCATATACCAACCATCCACATAATCAGATGATGTTCCGGTTTTGCCGCCTATCTGGTTATTGTTTTTCCAAAGATCCCATTCCCATAGCGCTTGCGAAGTACCCTCAGGTTCTTCCATACCGCCACGAAGCATGTAGATCATCAGCCAAGCTATTTCTTCACTGAGTGTTCTCTTTTGTTCCGATTTAAATTTCTCAATCAGGTTTCCATCTAAATCCAATATCTTTTCAACTAGAATAGGCTCAGATCTCATTCCTTTATTCAAAAAGGTTCCATAAGCTTTTACCATTTCAAAAACACTGACATCATTCGGTCCTAAACTCACGGATGGAACTGCTTTTAAATCACTTTCAATGCCACATTCATGTGCATATTTCACAACATTTTTAGCGCCAACTTTTTCAGTTATCTGTGCGGTAATAGAATTTACCGATTTGCCCATGGCCCATCGCATTGACATTTCTCTTCCCGAGAAGCTATAACTAGAGTTTTTAGGCTCCCAGTATTCTGTTTTCCCTTTTAAGGTATATGGAATGCGTACTGCTTGATCAATAAATTTATCACAAGGGTTCATGCCTGCCTCAATCGCTGCCAGATACGCAAAAGGCTTAAAAGTTGATCCTGCTTGTCTTTTTGCCTGATTAACATGATCGTAATTAAAATAATTATGATTTATTCCTCCAATCCAAACCTTAATATGCCCATTGAATGGATCAAGGGTCATCATTCCAGTGTTCAGAATCTTTGCATAATATTTTATGGAATCTATGGTAGAATATAAAACTTCCTTTTCACCATTCCAGCTGAAAATTTTCATTTTCTTAGGCCGGTTTAGATAATAATCAATGGAATCGCGATTGCCATCAAAGCGTTTTTTCAGGAATTCATAATAAGGAAGTCGCTGGGCAGCTTTTTCAGGAAAATCAAGAATTTCATTCCCATCTGTTGTTCTCCATGGATTTTCATTTCCCCATACATTTTCAAATCGCCTTTGTAAGATCTTCATCTGACTTGTCACTGCCTCCTCAGCATATTGCTGCATTCGGGAATCGATAGTAGTATAAATTTTCAATCCATCAGCATATAGGTCATAGCCATTGTCTTCACACCATTTTTCCAGGTATCGTGAAACAGCTGATCTGAGATAAGAACCACCATCGCTACCTTCATCCAGACTTCCGGGATTTAATTTAAGCGGTCTCTGACTGTATTTTTTAAATTCCTTTTCGGTCAAGTAATCGTATTTCTGCATTTGAGATAATACAGTATTTCGTCGTTCAAATGATTTTTCTGGATACCGGATCGGATTATACGTGGTAGTTGCTTTTAACATTCCAACCAGTAAAGCAGCCTCTTCAACCTGTAGCTTATGAACATTTTTATTGAAATATCTTTTCGAGGCAGTTTTTATACCGAACGTATTATTGCCAAATGGTACCGTATTGAGATAGAGTGTAAGAATTTCTTTTTTTGAATAGTAACTCTCTAATTTATAGGCAGTTACCCATTCTTTTAATTTGAAAACAACAGTTCTTACTAATGGAATATATTTGATTATTCCCTGCGATTTTCTGTTTCTGGTACTATATAGATTTTTAGCGAGCTGTTGGGTGATGGTACTCGCTCCGCGTTTGTCACCGCTGGCCGTTGAAACGATACTGGATATGAGTGATCTGATGTCAATGCCACTATGCTCATAAAATCGTACATCCTCTGTGGCAACAAGAGCATCAATTATGGCAGGAGAAATACTATCGTATTCAACAGGAGTTCTGTTTTCTTTATAATATTTTCCAATGAGCTTGCCATCCGAGGTAAATAGTTCGGAAACTACGTTAATATTAGGAGTTTTTATATCCTTTATGGTTGGAGAATAACCAAATAACCATAAAAAATTTAGTTCAAGGGCACAAAAAAAGAGTACAATAAAGTATAAAGCTATAATAGCATAGCGAAGACGCTTATTTTTAATTCTTCTGAACATAGGGTAAAGATGAGGAAATCATGATTAATATGGTATAAAATTCTGTGATTTTTGAATTCCCTGATTTTTAGTGCAATGGACCTGCTGAAATCAATAAATAGTTTAATTTTTTTTGGCGATGATTTAATTAAAAAATCAAAATAAGTCGTACAATTTATCACAATGTTTAAGATCATGATTTTATATGAAAGCATTATAAGGCCTTACCTGAGCGGGCGAGGATTGGAATACACAATCGTTCACATTATGAAAATGTTTTGGTCTGCAAAGTTCATCTTAAGATCATTATTGATAATTTAAATCTATGCAATTGCAATTACCTGAACTTTCTGATATTGAAAAATTGAAACTGGAAGATTGCAGGAATAAGCTCTTAAACGAGCAATAAATAGGAAAATTTTATAAAATAGAATTTTGCGAATTGCAGAATCTAAGTTATTGATCAGTTAGTGTAAATGAATCGCCATCTTTAAGAAATGGAAGAGAAGCGCGAGCTTCTGTTACATCATTTTTATTGATTGAAAAAGTATACAAGTCTTCATCATTGGGTTTATAATAAATTACTTTCCCATTTGGATCTATGCACATAGAATCACCGGAATGATAAACCTCATTACCGTCATGACCAACCCGGTTTACAGCAACTACAAAAGCTTGATTTTCTATGGCCCTTGCTGGGATAAGTGAGCGCCAGTGTAATGAACGGTGTTCGGGCCAATTGGCAACGATCAATAACATGTCGTATTCTTGATTTGTATTTCTAAGCCATATAGGAAAACGAAGGTCATAACAGATTGCCGGACAAATTTTCCAGCCTTTAAGTTCTACGAAAAGCTTTTTAGAACCTGCCGTATAGTGCTTATCTTCTTCGCCTAAGCCAAACAGATGCTTTTTATCATAATATTCATGGGTTCCGTTGGGGCGCATCCAAATCAGCCGATTATAATACTTATTTTTTTCTTTGATGATGATACTTCCGGTAATTACACTTTTATATTTTTTTGCCTGCTCAACCATCCATTTCATGGTTTTACCGTTCATCTTTTCGGCAAGATTTTCTGAATCCATAGAAAAACCCGTACTAAACATTTCAGGAAGAACAATAAGATCAGTAGTTTCACGAATTGACGTAAGTCTTAAACTCAGATACTGAAGGTTCTTGTCAATGTTTTCCCAAAATAGGTAAGTCTGAAAGGTGGTTATTTTAAGTACACTCATTCTATTTTATTCTACGTGATAAATAAAAAAAAATACTTTCAAACTTATATTTTGTAGTTTATATAAATATAAAAAATTCTTTATGAGATGCAACATTTATAAGTTCTTTAAACCCTTAATTAATTAAATGCTTAAAATCTATTGATTTGTTTAACTCAATAGAAATAACTGCCAATAAAACAGCAGTAACTATTTATTTTCAATATTTAATTATCTAAATATCAATTGTTTTAGGGTAGAATCTAGCGTAGGCCGATTTTAGAATTGTCCAATTTTTTAATTGTGAACACAAAAGAGGATAAAAGCTTAAAAACTGGTTGAAAGGTGAGAGAATACAAGACTGAGTTTTTAAATATGAACTAGACTCTAGAGATCATTCATTTTTTAATAGCCCATAGGTATGATTTGATGAATTTTAGTATTTGATTATTCTTTAACCCAGATTCTGATGGTTCTTCTCAATGTTTCTCAAAAAACTAATAAAAAAAAGGGTGTAATTTTTCAGGAATTCAACACTGATAAATAAGCATGTTGCTATTAAACTTTAACTAAGTATTCAACGGCTTTTTCAAGTGTTTCTTTCTTTTTTGCGAAACAAAAGCGAAGTACATGATAGTCTGTACCTTTTGAATAAAATGCCGAGACCGGTATTCCTGCAACTCCGAATTCCTTTATTATTCTTATGGCTAAATCAGTATCTTTTTCATCGCTGATCCTACTATATTGCACAGATTGAAAATAAGAACCATTACATGTTAATAGATCGAAACGTGTTTCTTTCATTAAGGCAGAAAAAAAATCTTTTTTAACCTGAAAAAAATCGCTGATTTCTAAATAATTGCCATCATTCTTTAAAAAATCTGATATTGCATACTGCACAAAAGAGTTTACGCTGAACACTTCAAACTGATGAACTTTTCGAAATTCGTTCATTAACCACTGCGGCGCAAGGCAATAACCAACCTTCCATCCAGTTGCATGCAAAAGTTTTCCAAATGAGGCAGTAATGAAACTTCTTTCCCTTAATTCAGGATAGCGAGATAAACTCAGATGCTGTTTCCCATCATAAATAAGGTGCTCATAAACCTCGTCACTAAGTAAAAGGATGTTGGTATCTCTAGTTAAATCAATCAAGCATTTTATATCATTCTCATCTAGGGTTCTTCCCGTCGGATTGTTGGGATAGTTTAAAATGATCATTCGGGTTTTATCATTGATCAGTTTACCTACTTCTACCCAATCAATTGAATAATTTGGAGCACTTAGTTCAACTGCCCGGATACGGCCACCAAATAGGGTTACTGTAGGGCCATAAGCATCATAAGCAGGTTCAAAAATAATTACCTCGTCATCAGGTCTGATTACGCAGGCTATTGCAGCAAATAGTGCCTGTGTTCCTCCAGCAGTGATCGTTATTTCTGTATCGGGATTGTAAATAACATGGTGAAGCTTTTCTTGTTTTTCTGCAATACGTTCCCTGAGCGATAAAAGTCCGGCCATTGGTGCATATTGGTTGTAACCTGATCTCATGTAATGATCTACTAGTTTGATGAGTTCTGGAGAACATTCATAATCCGGAAAACCCTGTGATAAATTAATAGCCTGGTGTTGAACCGCAAGCTGTGACATGACTGTGAAAATTGTAGTGCCAACATCAGGCAGTTTGGATTGTATATGCATAATGAAGCTAAAATAACAAATTCTAGTATCCTGATTTACTATCTTCTATTAATATCCAGATTAAATTATTATTTTGAACAGTTATTAGATCTTAAACAAATGACTTATAAAACGAAAGAAAGTCGCCTTTTTCTTATTTTGGGTGCCTTTTTAATAGCAAATGCTATTCTTGCAGAGTTTATTGGGGTTAAAATCTTTACAGTTGAAGGCTCATTAGGTATCCAAAAATTAGACATTAATATGTTTGGTGTTCCTGATCTTTCATTCAATATGTCTGCAGGTGTAGTAACCTGGCCATTGATATTTATTATGACAGATATTATCAATGAATATTTTGGGATCAAGCAGGTTCGTTTTTTATCAATTCTGGCTGCTATCCTAATTACTTATGCTTTTTTTGTAGTTGGTTTTGCTATGGATCTGGTTCCATCTGATTTCTGGATCAATCAAACTATTGATGGCGTTCCGGTTAATATGAATGCTGCGTTTAATGGCATTTTCGGTCAAGGGATGTGGATCATTGCAGGTTCTATTATTGCATTTTTAATCGGACAAATGGCAGATGTTGTACTTTTTCATCGAATCAAAAAGCTTACCGGTGAGCGGTTTCTTTGGTTAAGAGCTACAGGATCTACCCTCGTATCACAATTGATCGATAGTTTTGTTGTTATTTTTATCGCATTTTATCTTAATCCTCAATATAACTGGAGCTGGCAAATGGTTGCAGCCATAGGATTGGTAAACTATACTTATAAATTTACAGTAGCAGTTCTAATGACTCCCTTGTTATATGGGGTGCACAGTATCATTGATAAATACCTTGGAAAGGATCTTTCTGCAAAGCTGATAGCAGAGGCTGCAAAAGCTTAAGAACATATTGAAGATTTTGAAATTATTCACATCTATCTAAACTGAACATAAAATGAAATCAAATAGGATTTGTTTTGCCTTGTTTTTGGCTTCTTTCTCAGGACTATTTAGTCCCTTAGCTGCGCAGGAAACCCTTTGGAAAGAACAAACTGCATGGGCAGGTGTCCCTGAGTATTATCAGAAATGGAATTATCCTGATTTTAATTTCCCCTCAGAACTTACTTCATGGAAAAAAGAGCGCGTTCAGGTAGCTGAAACATTACAAAAGTTATTAGGAGACATTCCACCGCGCCCAAAAAATTTGAATGTTAAAACGGTTTTTAAGAAACAAATGAATGGATACATTCTTGAAAAGTTTCTGATTGACAATGGGGTAGATGGATGGATTCCGGGTTTTCTCGCCATCCCATCACATGTAAAGGGTAAGGTTCCCCTTGTTTTAGGTTTACATGGTCATAGCAGCAGTAAGGAGAATATCATGGGTTCTAATTCATCAACAGAACAAGGTGTTTTAGCACTATTGATAGCTAAAGGGTATGCTGTAATGGCAATCGATAGTTATTTTAATGGTGAACGCAAAGGTACAGGTCCTGCTGGAGAGCTTGAAACCCAATTAAAAGGAGCAGATCAGGAGGGATCCCAGTTTAAAATCAATTTATGGTTTGGTCGTTCGCTTTGGGGTATGCAGATTCGGGATGAACAGATTGCTTTGGATTATTTGAATAGTCGTCCTGAAATTGATATGGAACGAATAGGTGTAGAGGGAATGAGCATGGGAAGTACGCGTGCCTGGTGGCTTGCCGCCCTAGATTCAAGAATTAAAGTTGTGGTTGGTGTAGCCTGCTTTACACGCTATAAAGAACTCATTGAACAACGTGAACTGAAAGCCCATGGTATCTATTACTTTGTTCCGGGGATGTTGCAACACTTTGATACTGAAGCAGTCATGGGTCTAATAGCTCCAAGACCTTTTCTGGCTCTTACCGGAGATAGTGATGCAGGTTCGCCGCTTAGTGGGATGAAGGTCTTAGAGAAAAAGCTCGATACCGTTTATTCATTGTATAAAGAGAAGGATAAGTTTAAAAGTATCATTTATCAAAATACTGGACATGTATTTACTGATGATATGAAGATCGAAATGCTGGATTGGTTTGAAAAATATTTGAAATGATGTGTGTCGCTAAAGTATCATTATTGGCGCTTGGAGCTATCTTTTTTGGAGGTACAGTACTGGCACAAAAACTGGATCAAAAGGGAAATCCCTTGCCTGAAAAAATAGCAAACTATTTTACTGCGCCGCTTGAATTTAAAGACCAATTTGGCGACTATCGTTCTCCTTTAACATTTTACAACGGAAAACAGGTAAAAAATAAACAGGACTGGGAAATTAGACGCAAAGAAATTCTAGCCAAATGGAACGGCCTAATGGGGGCATGGCCTGCATTAATTACAAATCAGAATTTTGAGATCAGAGATTCAATTCGTAAGGATGGATTTACTCAATACAAGGTCAGGTTTTACTGGCTTCCTAAGCAACAGACGGATGCTTATTTGATGATACCTGACGGAGCTGGCAAAAAGCCTGCAGTAATTACTGTTTATTATGAGCCCGAAACTTCTGCAGGATTAGGAAGCGCTGATTTGCCTGACCGTAATTTTGCTTATCAGCTTGCTAAACGTGGTTTTGTAACACTTTCTTTGGGAACAACAGAAACTACAAACAATAAAACCTATTCGCTGTATTATCCAGATATAAAAAATGCTAGCGTTCAGCCTCTTTCTATGCTAGCCTATGCTGCGGCAAATGCCTGGAATGTATTAGCAAAAGTTAAGGAGGTTGACAGCAAGCGAATTGGTATCATGGGTCATTCCTATGGAGGAAAGTGGGGTATGTTTGCTTCCTGCCTTTATGAAAAATTCGCCTGTGCCGTTTGGTCTGATCCTGGAATTGTTTTTGATGCAAGTAGAGAATCAGTTAATTATTGGGAACCCTGGTATTTAGGGTATCATCCTCAACCATGGCGTAAAAGAGGACTTATAACAACACAAAATCCGGCAACAGGGCTGTACCCCAGATTAATTTCAGAACAACTAAACCTGCATGAACTTCATGCCCTAATGGCTCCAAGGCCTTTTCTTGTTTCGGGGGGCTCTGAAGATCCTGAAAAGCGTTGGATTCCTTTAAATCATAGTATTGCAGTGAATCGTTTTCTGGGCTATGAAAATAGAGTGGCTATGACCAATCGGCCAGATCATACACCCAATCCAGATTCAAATGAAAAAGCGTTTTTGTTTCTGGAATATTTCTTAAAATAATCAGGCTATAAGCAGCTAGAGAGTTTAGTACTAAATCGGCACAATAGTAATTTTTCTTGGCGTAAACACAGGTAATTAATCAGTTTTTTGCTTAGATTTTGAGTCTAACATTCATAACTTTTTCCTTTTACCTTTCAGCTTTTACCTTTCTGCTTTTAGCTTTCCCCTTTCAGCTTTTTACCTTTCAGCTTTCAGCTTTCAGCTTTCATCTTTCACCTTTCACCTTTCCCCTTTTACCTTTCAGCTTTCCCCTTTCACCTTTCCGCTTTCAGCTTTCACCTTTCACCTTTCACCTTTCCCCTTTAGGCTTTCAGCTTTAGGCTTTCCCCTACTTCCCAATCTTGATCAACTCAACTTCAAATATTAGCGTACTATAAGGAGGGATATCTTTTCCAGCTCCACGTTCTCCATAACCAAGAGCATGAGGGATAAAGAAACGGTATTTTGATCCAACTGACATTTGCTGAAGACCTTCGGTCCATCCCGGGATAACCTGATTTAACGTAAATGTGGTTGGTTCACCGCGGTCCAAAGAACTATCAAACTGAAACCCATTGGTAAGAGTGCCTTTATAATGTACAGTAACCTCATCTGTTGCCACTGGTTTAGCTCCACTTGCCGGAGTTATTATTACATATTGCAAGCCACTTGGAAGTGTAGTAACTCCCGGTTTTTTCTTGTTTTCTGCCAAAAAATTTGCAGCAGTAGTAATCGAGCCCTCAAATTTTTTCTTTTCAATGGCACTCAAATAAGCAAAAATAACTTGCTGACATTTTTCCGGACTCATAATTACTGCTCCTCCAGATAAAACATCATTCATGGCTTTTGAGATCAATGAATAATTCAAACTTGTGACTCCACGTGATTTCAGATCATTGGCGATACTTGCGCCAAAAGCATAACTGGCAGAGTCGCTAGAGGTTTTGAATAATGGAGCTGTAGTAGCCAACGGTTTTGTTTGCGCAAAGCTTAATGTTGAAATTGCCGATGCGGCAAAAAGTAGAAGAAATCGTTTCATGTAATCGTATTTTTAAAGTATATGGTTAGCTTATCCGCATTATAAATTCGGGACCGCTAATATAGACAGCTTGCGGCAGAATTATACACTATTCATCCAGATTTTTTGTGTTCAGGTTAAAAGCCTAAATTTGATTTATGAAAGTAGATTATATTGCCCTTTCGATTCCTGTTTTCTTTATCTTAATAGCTGTAGAGCTGATTTACACTTTTTATAAAAAACTCAACTATTATAGGTTGAATGATTCTCTGGCAAATCTTAGTCAGGGAATTGGCTCTCAATTAGTTGGAATATTTTTAAAAACAATTACCTTTTTTGGATATTTATTCATTTACGAATCTTGGCGTTTTTATTCATTTCCGAATACGATATGGACCTGGTTAATTCTGTTTATGGGCGTAGATTTTTTTTATTACTGGTTTCATCGATTAAGTCATCAGATTAATGCGTTATGGGCGGCACATATTGTACACCATCAGTCTGAAGAGTATAACTTAACCGTTGCCCTAAGGCAGTCCTGGTTTCAATCGGGTTTTTCATGGGTATTTTATCTTCCTCTGGCATTTGTTGGTTTCGAGCCGATGATGTTCCTTACCGTTAGTGCATTCAATACACTCTATCAATTTTGGATTCATACCAGGGCAATTGGTGATATGGGTTTTTTGGAGTGGTTCCTGAATACTCCATCTCATCATCGAGTTCATCATGGTTCAAATCCAAAATACATTGATAAAAATCATGCTGGAACATTAATTATTTGGGATCGATTATTCGGCACTTTCCAAAAGGAGGAAGAAGAGGTTGTTTATGGTATTACTACGCCTCTAGCTAGCTGGAATCCTGTTTGGGCAAATATTCATTACTGGATAGAGCTCTTTACTACTTTTAATAGAGCAAAAGGTATAAAGGAGAAGTTGTTTGTATTTACAAAGTCACCTGGCTGGTTTCCGGAGGCTATGGGTGGGAGGCAGTTTCCCAAAGAAATAACTATCAATTCTTATGTTAAGTATAGTCCTGATTACGATAAGAGGTTTACTATTTATATCCTTTTCCAATTCGTTTTTTCATTGATCATCGCAAGTATTTTAATTTTTACTGCAGCAAAACTTTATTTATTACAGCTTATTGCCTCCGTGATTCTGGTCATTATGAGCCTTACAGCTTACGGTTCATTAATGGAACAAAAGAAATGGGCAGTCAGCCTGGAATATTTCCGTTTCTTGTTTTGGATTCTCTGTCCATTGGTTTTTAATGCAGAAGTGTTTTTCTTTCAATTATTAATCGGCAATACTAGTTTAGTTATCCTTTCATTTATCTGGTTTAAACGACTCTTGCGAGCATAATTTATGTTAAAAAATCATAAAAAATTCACCCTTCTTTTCAGTGTGATTATCATTCTGAATTTACTCGTTCAATCTGCTTTATTTCAGGAATACGTTCTTTTTATAAAACCGCTAATCTGTATTTCACTGGTGGCTTATTTATATGTGCAGGCCAATATGAATGCAGGTTTCAATAGATTAGTTCTCGCAGGCTTGCTTTTTTCGCTGTTTGGTGATAGTTTTTTGATGTTTGCCGGTACTGATGTTTATTTCTTTCTTTACGGATTAGTCTCATTTCTATTGGCACATATTGTTTATTCGATGGCATTTTTTAGAGATTTTAAAAATAATCCGCAGGCATCTAAGTATTTCGGACACCTCATGTTTTTTGTGATGGGAGTTTTTTCTTTGAGTTATTATTCATGGATTCGCGATTATCTGAATGATTTCAGGATTCCGGTCATGGCTTATATGTTTGTGATATCTATAATGGCAATATTAGCTGGTTACCGTTACAAAAGAGTAAATCTGCTTAGTTTTAGGCTGATATACTTTGGCGCACTATTTTTTGTGATCTCTGATTCTGCGCTAGCTTATAATAAGTTTGTTGAACCTTTTCCCTTTTCAGGTGTTTTGATCATGGCAACTTATATGATCGCACAATACCTAATTACTATAGGTGCAATTGAAAGAAAAGTGGAGGCTTTTAAATAAGAATTCAACAACGTTTTTCAAGATTAAATTGCGATATATAGTATTCCAAATTACCTGTACAGTTTCGTGAATGTGGATATTTATGGCTTATTATTGATGGAATGCCTGTTCTGATTCATAAGCGCCTGAAATTCATTTGACCTTCAATTCTATCAGTTATATTACAAACCCAGCCTCAGTGCTAATAAAAAATTATATAAATTCGAACTAGTTTTCTGCACATAATTCTAATCTTATTTCAGAATTTAAGCAATAAAAACTAAGCTACTATAACTTTATGCTCAGAACTGTTACCTTGATTTTTGCGATTGTTTTTCTATGTTTCGGTCATGAAGTGTCGTTTGGCCAGACTCAAACGGAAAAAGATTCTCATCAGCTTGCTATAAAAAATACGGTTTCTCGATATTATAAATCTTTAGGTGAACAGTCAGGAATTTACTATGGACCCGCGTATATCGGTTATCCATATCAATTAAGCAATGGTCATCAGTTTTTTGAATCTCCTAACTTAACTCAAGGAACGATTTTTTACAATGGAATGCTTTATCAGGACATTCCAATGTGGTATGATCTGGTTAAGGATGAGGTTGTTGTTCAGAATATAGATAGTTTATCAATGATCAGTCTTCATAATGAAAGAATTGATTATTTTTCTCTTTTGGGCCATTATTTCATAAAAATTAGCCAAGATTCTTCCAGTTCATTATCTACAGGTTTCTATGATCAAATTTACAAGGGGAAAACAGAGGTTCTTGTTAGGCGCTATAAAGGCACTTTGGAAGATGTGTCTACAGAAGGGATTTTTACCAAAATTTTAAAGCAAAAAAATGAGATCTACCTTAAAAAGGAAGGAAAATACTTTTCAGTGCTAAGTTCAGGATCAGTTCTAAAGGCATTGGGAAATAAACAGAAAGAGATTCTTTCTCATCTCAAAAAGAATGCGATCAAATTTAAGAAAGACCCTGAAAAAGCAATAGTTATGATGGTTTCGTATTATGATCAGTTAAAAATTGATCGATGAAATTTAAAAGCCATTTACTACTTGTTTTTTTTCTGTTAGGTATAATACAGGTATCAGGTCAGGTAAAGTCAGGCCTGATCAACGTGGATTTTAAAAACGCTACAATTTCAGAACTTGTCTTAGATATTGAATCAAAAACGAATTATCATTTTTATTACAAAGCAGCTGAGTTTGATAGTTTGAGGGTAAACCTCAGTACAAATTCAGTTTCTGTGCAATTCATCCTGAATAAGGTATTTAATACTACTGAATTCAAATTTTCAATTGATCAACAGGATAATATTTTTTTAACCAAAAACGCACTAATTGTTGCGGCCTTACCTTATGGCATCTTTGCTTCAGAGAGGGACTCCTTAAGATGGATCAATCAAAAAGATCCTTCGAATGTTGCAGAGCTTTCCAGTTCATCAGAGCTGGTATCAACGCTTGATAATAAAATTGTTCAGATTGGTACTAAAACCTCACAAAACAAGCCGGGGAATGTATCAATTGCTGGATATCTTAAAGACTCTAAGACAGGTGAGCCTGTGATCGGAGCATCGGTTTTTGTTGAAAATCCACGCATAGGAACCTATACCGATCAGTTTGGATATTACTCGCTAGTATTACCTAAAGGCCCGCATACCCTTAACATCAAAGCGCTTGGAATTATTGATACCAAACGCCGTATCGTACTTTATTCGGAGGGCAAACTTGATATAGAGATTCAGACGCAGGTTCTTTCGCTCAGAGAAGTTGTTATTTCGGCCGAAAATTCTAAGAATGTCAGGAATGTTCAGATGGGAGTTGAAAAGCTTAGCATCAGTTCTATTAAACAGGTTCCTGTAGCCTTTGGCGAAGCAGATATCATTAAGGTAATGCTGACACTTCCGGGAGTGAAATCAGTAGGTGAGGCTGGCAACGGTTTTAATGTGAGGGGTGGAGCTGTAGATCAGAATCTGATTTTGTTTGATGACTTGACTATTTATAACCCTTCTCATTTTTTTGGCTTCTTTTCTGCATTTAATCCTGATATTGTTAAGGATGTTGAATTGTACAAAAGCAGTATCCCTTCACGCTTTGGTGGCCGATTATCATCGGTACTTGATGTAAACAGTAGGGATGGTAATACTAAAAAGATTACTGGTAAGGCGGGTATCGGGCTTTTAACCGGAAGGATGAGTATTGAAGGCCCTATTATTAAAGACAAGACATCATTTATTTTTGGTGGTAGAAGCACGTATTCAAACTGGTTGCTAAAAATGTTACCTGATGATTCAGGATATAAAAATAGCAAAGCATCATTTTACGATGTAAACCTTCGATTAAGCCATCAGATCAACGAAAAGAATAACCTGTATTTTACTGGGTATCTAAGTGATGATAATTCAAATCTAAGCAGTGATACTACTTATGCTTATAGTAATAAGAATATGTCCATGAAATGGAAGCATATATTCAGTAATAAGCTAACTGCAGTATTTGTGGGTGGTTTTAGCAGGTATCAATATGATAATCAGAGTGATAAAAATCCTGTAAATGCCTATAAAATGGCTTTTGATATTAATCAAACCAATGGCAAAGCAAATTTCAATTATTATTTAAGCTCAAAACATACCATTGATTTTGGATTAAGTACTACTCGCTACAACCTTCATCCGGGATCATTCCAGCCCTTAGGTTCTAAATCTTTGGTGAAACCTGATGCGCTTGCCTCTGAACAGGCATTTGAAAGTGCGGCTTACATCGGTGATCGCTTTGATCTTACCTCGAATCTTTCTCTCGATCTTGGAATGCGATACTCAATGTTTAATTACTTGGGGCCTAACAGCGTTAATTTATATGCTCCCGGTTTACCAAAAGAGGTAGTCAATACTATTGGAAATAAATTATACGAAAAAGGAGATCCTATAAAAACGTATCATGGTCCGGAGCTAAGATTATCAGCACGTTATCAGATTACTGAGGATCTTTCTATTAAGACTGGTTACAATACGCTAAGGCAATATATTCATCTGTTAACTAATAGTACAGCAATATCACCAACCGATATTTGGAAACTCAGTGACCCCAATATTAAACCTCAGTATGGTGACCAGGTTTCACTGGGTATTTACAAGAATTTTAAGTCGAATACCATTGAAACCTCTATTGAAGGATATTACAAGAGGCTAAAAGATTATTTGGATTATAAAAGTGGTGCTTCATTGGTTCTTAACCATCATATTGAAACAGATGTAATCAACACCAAAGGTAAGGCCTATGGGGTTGAATTTCTGGTCAAGAAATTAAGTGGTAAGCTAAATGGTTGGGTAGGTTATACCTATTCTCGTACTTTATTGATGTCGGATGATCCGAATGCCGGTCAGATAGTAAATCAGGGAAACTATTATCCATCTAATTTTGATAAACCTCATGATTTCAGTTTTGTTGGAAACTACCGATTCTCACATAGGTTTAGTGCTTCCTTTAACACTACCTACAGCACTGGAAGACCAATTACGGTACCTGTTGGAAAATACTATTATGCAGGATCTTTGAGAGCTAGTTATTCTGGTCGAAATGAATTCAGAGCCCCCGATTACTTCAGGACCGATTTTTCACTCAATATTGAAGGCAATCATAAAATCCATCAGTTAACACATAGCTCATGGACTATCGGGATTTACAATGTTACTGGCAGGGATAATGCTTATTCAACCTATTTTGTTTCAGAAAAAGGAGTAATCAAAGGATATCAGCTGTCCATTTTCGGAAATGCCATTCCTTTTGTTAATTATAATATCAGGTTTTAACGAGATGAAAAGAAATTATATAAGTACGGTCATTTTATCTATCCTATTTTTCAGTCTGGCTTGTAAAAAGCCTTTTATACATGATGGAATCACAGAATCGCCAAGCTTGCTTGTAGTGGAGGGTGTAATTAATACTGCGGGCCAGACTACTATTTATTTAAGCCGGACACTGAAGCTAGCCGATAAGTTAAAGGCAAGTACTGAAATCAAGGCAAAAGTACAGGTTGAAGATCAAAATAATACGATTTTCCCTCTTACTGAGACTGCTGCCGGGGCCTATTCTGCACCCCCGATGAATCTAAACCCTAATCAGCAATACCGACTTAGAATAAAGACTGCTTCAGGTAAAGAATATCTGTCTGATCTGATGACTGTTCACACCACACCAGCCATTGATAGTGTGAATTGGGAAAAAACAACTGAAGGAGTTAAGATTTATGTGAATGCTCACGATAGTAAAAATAATACCAAGTATTATCAGTGGGACTATCAAGAAACTTGGGAGATTCGTTCTTCTGCCTATTCAGAAAATATTTACAAAAATGGGGTAATGGTGGCAAGAGACCAGAATGAAATGCTTGCTTTGTTTACCTGTTATGTGAATGAAAAATCTACGGGCTTGTTAATTGCCTCAACTGCAAAACTTAGTTCAGATGTGGTGCATCGTTTTCCATTGGTAACTATTCAAAACCGTGCCGAAAAACTAGATGTGAGATATAGTATTCTTACCAAACAATATGCGATAGGTCAGGAAGCTTTTGAATATTTGAGTATTATGAAGAAAAATTCTGAGCAACAGGGTTCATTTTTTGATATTCAACCTTCAGAAATCAATGGGAATATTAAATGCATTTCAAATCCAAATGAAATGGTAATTGGGTTTATGACCATTTCCGGGATCATGGAGAAACGAATTTTTATCAACTATACACAAGTTCCGGGATGGAATTTTAATATGAACTGTGGTACACTAACGGTTCCTAATCGAAAAGACAGTTTGGACGCATACTTCAAGGATGGGAAAAATCTGGTTACTATATCCAATTTGGGGGCGAGTGGTAAAATAGAAACTTACAATGGAAGTACTGCCAATTGCCTTGATTGTAGGTTAAAAGGGAGCAGTATTAAGCCTGTTTTTTGGTAGATCGAATAAATAATCAGCTTTAAAAATGCAAAAACCAATACATATTCCTTCCACCTTGACCTTTAAATTCGCATGGATATTTTTTTTGTTGGCTTTAATTTCTAATGTTCAGGCTCAGCAAGTAAATATGGATAGTATTGCATCCCGATTTGAAAATTTTAATGCAAATAACTTACAGGAAAAAATATTTGTTCACACAGATAGGGAAATGTATCTGGCAGGTGAGATCATTTGGTTTAAACTTTATTATACCTCAGGTGCTACAAATGAGTTATTAGACTTAAGTAAGATAGCCTATGTAGAGGTAATTGATAAAAATCAAAAGCCCATTTTACAAGCAAAGATTTTAATTGAAAAGGGCACCGGGAATGGTTCAATGTATTTACCAGTTTCATTAGCTTCTGGAAATTATCAATTCAGGGCCTATACCAACTGGATGAAAAATTTCAGCCCTGATTATTTTTTCAATAAAAACATTAGCATCGTCAATTCTTTGTTAAAACCTGAAAATCTTCAGTCTAATAAAGCTGCTGTTAAATATGATGTTCAGTTCTTTCCCGAAGGAGGACAGATCATTGAAAATTTGCCTGGAAAAGTGGCATATAGAGCCATAGATGATCAGGGTAAAGGTGTTAATTTTAATGGTACTCTGGTTGATCAGAACAACGCAGTGCTACTCAGGTTTAAACCTTTGAAATTCGGCATTGGTAGTTTTTCTTTCGTTCCTGAGGCAGGAAAAACTTATAGAGCCTTAATTGAACTACCTGGTGAAAACATTAGTAGAGAAATTCCAATCGCAAAAACAGGATATGTTATTCAATTATCTGATAATCAAAATGATAAGTTGAAATTGAGTGTGCAAACAAATGGAGTTCCTGCTAATCAGAAGGTACATCTTTTTGCTCACACCAGACAGGTGACTAACATGAAGTTAACTGCTGATCTGGATATGGGAAAAGCAGAGTTTCTGATTGATAAAAGTAAGCTCGGAGAAGGTATTTCTCATTTGACCATATTTAATGGTTTAGGTCAGGCAGTTGCTGAGCGTTTGTTTTTCAAAAAACCTTCTAGTAAGTTATTGATTAATACCAGTACTGATCAGCAGAAATATGCCCCAAGGAAAAAGGTAACCATTAATTTGGATGCTAAAGATGAAAATGGACAAGCTCTTGCAGTTGATGCTTCGGTATCAGTATATGCAACAGATAGCTTGGAAGCAGATAATGGAGATATTTTCAATTACTTATGGCTAAAATCAGATTTGAAAGGAAATGTTGAATCTCCTGCTTATTACTTGAATACGAATGACGCCATCAGCAA